>JBJHAU010000024.1:0-14719 GCA_050480665.1 Alphaproteobacteria bacterium
GGTGGCACCTTGAGCACCGGATTGAGCGGGCGAGGCTTGGCTTTGTAGATCGAAGGCGATCCTTCTGCGAGGTAGTCGCGATCAGGTCACGTCTGCCACAGAGATCCCCAGTATCGGCAAGTAGCCCATTGCGTGGCGTTTCGCCTCAAAACGCCTACCGCAGGTTCCTTGAACGGTGACGCCAAGCGTAATAACCGCCACAGAAGTTGTGCGTTAGCAATGCACGGAAGCGATTGAAAACGTTCGCCTTTGCGAAACCGAACCGATTTTGACGAGGTTCGGTCGGAAAGAGACGAAAGCCGTTCAGAGACCGAAATCTGGCGTTGCGACAGTCTCCGAGGTTTGGATGGCTTCCGCAAACACCTTTGAAACAAAAAGAAAAAGGGCTCTATCGGGAGCGTCGAATCCGTTTCGCGACGGGAAACTGGCGGTGGGGGTGGGATTCGAACCCACGGTACGGTTACCCGCACAACGGTTTTCGAGACCGCCCCGTTCGACCACTCCGGCACCCCACCGCACGCCCGGGCAGGCAGAACCCGCCGGGTGCGCGAACCTAGACCAACCCGAAAGCCCAAGCAAGGCCACACTGGCCCGGCAAGGGCCGGGGCCGGGCCGAAAAGCGTTGACAGAAGAAGGTGCATCGCTATATTTCCGGTCTTTGCGGCGGCCCACGGGCCGCCTTCGGGTTTTTCTGTCCTTCATTCCAGCATGAGAGAACGGCCATGTACGCGGTCATTCGCACCGGCGGCAAGCAATACAAGGTCGCCGAAAACGATGTCATCAAGGTCGAGCGGATGCCCGCCGAGGCGGGTGCCTCGGTCGCGCTGGCCGATGTTCTGGCCCTGCATGACGGCACGGCCGTGCAGATCGGCAGCCCGCTGATCGAAGGTGCCGTCGTCACCGCTGATGTGCTGGAGCAGTCGCGGGCCGACAAGATCATCGTCTTCAAGAAGAAACGGCGCCAGAACTATCGCCGCAAGGCCGGCCATCGGCAATTGCAGACGGTGCTGCGCATCACCGGCATCCTGCCCGACGGCAAGCCCGTGGCAAGGACCGCCAAGGCGGCCGCGACCAGGCCCGGAAAGGCCGATACCGCCGCGGCGGACGCAACCGCGGCAACCGAAAGCGGCGCGACCGAAAGCGCCTCCGCTCAGGACAGCACATCCGCTCAGGACAGCAAGGAGTAAGCCACCATGGCGCACAAGAAAGCCGGCGGGTCTTCGCGCAACGGGCGCGATTCCATCGGGCGCCGTCTCGGCGTCAAGAAATTCGGCGGTGAAGCCGTCATTCCCGGCAACATCCTGGTCCGCCAGCGCGGCACCAAGTTCCATCCGGGAGAGAATGTGGGGATCGGCCGCGACCATACCCTGTTCGCGCTTGCCGAGGGCGAAGTGCGTTTCCTGCGCAAGGCCGCAGGCCGTACCTATATCGCCGTGCTGCCGCGCGAAGCCTGATCGCGCCCCGCCATTCCGGCCGAATATCGTGAAGGGGGAATGGTCGCCGTTCCCCCTTTTTCGTGCCGGTCTTTGCTCCGAATCCCGAAGCCGGGGCTGCTTGGCGAAGCCCGCCGCCGCCCGACCGGGGCCGTGACGATGGACGACTTCCCCGCCAAGCCCGCCTGAACCCGTTCTGCCTTCAAGGCCTTCCGCCATGCAGTTTCTGGATGAAGCCAAGATCTATACCAGGGCCGGCGACGGCGGGGCCGGCTGTATCAGTTTCCGGCGCGAGAAATACATCGAGTTCGGCGGCCCCGATGGCGGCGATGGCGGCAAGGGCGGGGATATCGTGGTCGAGGCCACCGATTCCATGAACACCCTGATCGATTTCCGGTACCGCCAGCATTTCAAGGCTCGCAAGGGACGCGGCGGGGCCGGGCGCGACAGGACAGGGGCGGGCGGTGAGGATATCGTGATCCGGGTTCCCACGGGCACCGTCCTGCTTGATGAGGACAAGCAGACGATCCTTGCCGATCTGACAGAGCCGGGCCAGAAAGTTCTCATTGCCCGCGGCGGTCAGGGCGGGCGCGGCAATGCCCGTTTCAAGACCTCCACCAACCAGGCGCCGCGCCGGGCCGATCCCGGCACGCCGGGAGAGGAGCGCTGGCTGTGGCTGAGGCTGAAGATTCTGGCCGATGCCGGGCTGGTCGGGCTGCCCAATGCCGGCAAATCGACCCTTCTGGCTGCCGCCACAAGGGCGCGGCCGAAGATCGCCGATTACCCCTTCACCACCCTTGCCCCGCAACTCGGCGTGGTTCTGGTGGATGACGACTCCTTTGTCCTTGCCGACATTCCCGGTCTGATCGAGGGCGCTCATGAAGGGGTGGGGCTTGGCACCCGCTTTCTGGGCCATGTGGAACGCTGCGTGGTGCTTCTGCATCTGGTGGATGGCACCCAGGACGACATCGCCGAAGCCTATCGCCTGGTGCGCCACGAAATGGAAGCCTATGGCGGCGGCCTTGCCTCGAAACCGGAAATCCCCGTTCTCAGCAAATGCGATGCGCTGAATCCACCGGAACAGGAAGACAAGGCAAGACAGCTGGCTTCTGCCGCCGGCTGCGCGATGCGGGATGTGATGCGAATCTCCGGCGTGAGCGGCGAAGGAGTCACCGCCCTGATGCGCGCCGCCCTGATTCCCGTCGCCGCCGCCCGGGCCGAACGCCTGCACGACCGACAGTCCGGAAACGCGGCAGAGGAACCCCAGGCATGACGCCAAGGATCGCCAACGCCCGGCGCATCGTCGTCAAGGCCGGCTCCGCCCTTCTTGCGGACGAGGAGCGGGGCGCCATCCGCACCCGCTGGCTCGGCGCCCTGGCCGCCGACATTGCCGCCCTCAAGGCCGGCGGGGCCGATGTGCTTCTCGTCTCTTCCGGAGCGGTGGCGGTCGGTCGCGGGCTTCTGGGGCTCGACCGTCCCCGGCTTCGCCTTGAGGAAAAGCAGGCCGCCGCCGCCTGCGGCCAGATCCGCCTGTCTCATGCCTATCAGACTGCGCTGGCGCGCCACGGCCTCCGCTGCGCCCAGATTCTCCTGACCTTCGGTGACACCGAGGAACGCCGGCGCTACCTCAACGCCCGTTCCACCTTGCAGACCCTTCTGCGGCTCGACGCCGTCCCGCTGATCAACGAGAACGACACCGTCGCCACCAACGAAATCCGCTACGGCGACAACGACCGGCTCGCCGCCCGGGTGGCCGCCATGATCGGCGCCGATGTTCTGGTTCTGCTGTCCACCATCGACGGGCTGTATACCGCCGATCCCCGCAAGGATCCCGGGGCGCGTCTGATTCCGGAAATCCGCGCCATCACCCCGGAGATCGAGGCCATGGCCGGCGATGCCCCGCCCGGCTACTCTTCCGGGGGCATGGTCACCAAGCTGGAAGCGGCGCGAATCAGCATGGGGGCCGGCTGCCGCATGGTGATCGCCGATGGTCGCAGGAATCACGCCCTGCGCGATCTGGACACCAGCCCGACGAGCTGGTTCCTGCCGGCCTCGACCCCAAGGCGGATGCGCAAGCAGTGGATCGAGGCGACGCTGAAACCCTCCGGAGTTCTGGTGATCGACGATGGCGCCCTCAGGGCGCTCCGCGCCGGGAAGAGCCTTCTTCCCGCCGGTGTCGTTTCGATCTCGGGCGCTTTTGACCGGGGCGATGCGGTGATTCTTCGCGATGGCGCAGGCCAGGAGATCGGGCGCGGGCTGATCGCCTATGCGGCCGAGGATGCGCGCCGGATCATGGGGCATAAAAGCCGTGAAATCGTGGAACTTCTCGGCTACCGTGGCCGCGATGAAATGATCCACCGCGACGATCTTGTGCTGCGGGAAGGAAACGGGGGCCCCGATACGGCCGGGTTCAAGAGACCGTAACCCCTCGCCTTCCGATCCCGACCGTCCCGAACCGCCCCCCGGCCCCCGAGATCCGTGACCCTGAGATCCCTGACCCCGAGAACCATGACCCTGACATCCAAGCCTCTGACCACCAGCCCGCTGGCATCCGCGACCGCCGCTCCCGCGGGCCCTGATGACGTTGCCGCCCTCATGCGCCGGCTGGGCGAGGCCGCAAGGGCCGCCGCCGACCGTCTCGCCGCGAGCGATACCGAAACCCGCAACCGGGCGCTGGTGGCCGCGGCCCGTGCGCTGCGGGACGAGACCGCCCTGATCCTTGAGGCCAATACCCGCGACATCGCCGCAGCCGGTTCCTCCGGAGCCACCGAGGCCTTTCTGGATCGCCTGCGTCTCGACTCCTCAAGGGTCGAGGCCATGGCCAAGGGCCTTGAATCCATCGCCGATCTTGCCGATCCCCTCGGTGCCGTCATCGGCGACTGGACACGCCCCAACGGCCTGCGCATCACCCGGGTCCGGGTGCCGCTTGGCGTGATCGGGGTGATCTATGAATCCCGGCCCAATGTTACCGCCGATGCGGCGGGGCTCTGCCTCAAATCGGGCAATGCCGTGATCCTTCGGGGGGGATCGGAAAGCCTGCATTCATCCCTTGCCATCGCCCGAAGCCTGCATCGCGGCCTGGCCGAGGCCGGGTTGCCGGAGGGCTGTATCCAGCTCGTGCCGACGGCGGATCGCGAAGCGGTGGGCGCCATGCTGCGGCTGAACGGCCTGATCGATATCATCGTGCCCCGGGGCGGACGCTCCCTGATCGAACGGGTGATCCGGGAAAGCCGGATTCCGGTGATCAAGCATCTGGATGGGCTTTGCCATGTCTATGTCGATCGCGGGGCCGATCCTGCCATGGCCGTCGCCATTGCCGTGAATGCCAAGATGCGCCGACCCGGAATCTGCGGCGCCGCCGAAACCCTGCTGGTGGATCGGGCCGCGCCGCGAAGCCTTCTCGTGTCGCTGCTGCGTGCCCTGGTCGATGCCGGCTGCGAGGTGCGCGGCGATCGTGAAGTTGTTGCGGCCTTCCCTGAAGCCATACCCGCCGAAGAGGCGGACTGGACGACGGAATATCTCGACGCGATCATCAGCGTGAAACTTGTCGACGGGGTGGACGGTGCAATGGCCCATATCGCCCGCTTCGGTTCCCATCATACGGAATCCATCGTGACCGACGATCCGCACGCTGCCGAACGGTTTCTCGCAGGCGTGGACAGCGCCATTGTCCTGCACAATGCCTCCACCCAGTTTGCCGATGGCGGGGAATTCGGGATGGGAGCCGAAATCGGCATCTCCACCGACAAGCTGCACGCCAGGGGGCCGGTTGGTGTCGAACAGCTCACGAGCTACAAATATGTGGTGTACGGCACCGGGCAGACCCGCCCCTGAACCGTCCCTGCCTCCTCCGGCCCAGGAAACGATCCCCTGAAGCATCAGAGCCGTCCTACGCCCCATCTTCACGGACCCCTTCCCCTGGGTTCCGCCCTGGCCGGCCTGCGGGTCGGGATTCTTGGCGGCTCGTTCAATCCCGCCCATGAAGGCCATCTGCACATCTCGAAGCTGGCCCTGACCCGGCTTGCCCTGGATCAGGTCTGGTGGCTCGTCTCTCCCCAGAATCCCCTGAAATCGAGCCGGGGAATGGCCCCCTTCGCCGACAGGATCGGCTCGGCCCGGGCAATGGCCCGGGGACATCCGGGCATTCTTGTCAGCGACATCGAAAGCCGGTTTCGAACCGCCTACACCGCCGACACCCTGCGCAACCTGAAGGCGATTTACCCGCGCACCCGCCTCGTCTGGCTGATGGGCGCCGACAACCTTCAGCAGATCCCGCACTGGGAAAAATGGACCTTCATCTTCAGAACGGTCCCCATTGCGGTTTTTGATCGCGCCACCTATTCTTTCAAGGCGCTGGCCAGCAAGGCCGCCCACCGGTTTCGACCATACCGGGTGCAGGCGTGCCAGGCATCGGGGCTGGCAGACAGGAAACCCCCGGCCTGGATCTATTTCCATACCCCCAGGCATCCGGCCTCTTCCACCGCGCTGCGGCTGGCTCTGGCGGCGCCGGCAACGGGGCGTCCGCCATCCCGAGAGGCCGAACCGAACCGCAGGCCAGAACCGAAAACGGAGACATGGTGACAGGGTCCAGATCAGGAACGAAGTCCGAATCGTCCAGAAATCCTGCCGGAAGCAGTGCCGAGAGTGCCGCCGGGAGTGCAGCCGGGAGTTCGGCCCGCCGCCCGCGCGCCCGGCGTGGAGCGTCACCCGGCGATGCCACTCTGTCTCAGGCCTTGCTTGAAGCCATTCGTGAGCGGCTGAACGATGACCAGGCCGAGGATGTCTCGATCATCGAACTGGCCGGCAAGACGGCCATTGCCGATTACATGGTGATCGCCTCGGGTCGGAACCCCCGCCACATGGGCGCCATGGCCGAGCATCTTCGCGAGCTCATCAAGGCAGAGCGGGGTATTACGCCGCCGATCGAGGGCGAGCGCCAGGGCGACTGGATCCTGATCGATGGCGGCGACGTGATCGTGCATCTGTTTCGTCCGGAAATCCGCGGTCTCTACAATCTGGAAAAGATGTGGGGGGCCGGGGCCCCCACAGGCGACGACCCCGTGGAACCGGGGCAGCAGCCTCGGGAGCCCGCAGCCGAACGGGCCCCTTCGGGCGATGATCCGGCCTGACGCTGATCTTGAACCATGCGTCTCCTGATTCTTGCCACAGGCCGGGCCAGATCCGGCCCGGAAGCCGAACTGACCGCAGCCTATGGCCGAAGGCTGCGCTGGCCGCTCGATCTGGTGGAGGTGGAGGAGAAGCGCCCCCTTCCCCCGGCCCGGCGGATCGCCAGCGAAGGCGCGCTGATGCTGGCCCGGCTTCCGGATGCCTGCCGCCTGATCGCCCTCGATTCCCGGGGAACGATGCTGACCAGCGAAGGCTTTGCCGGGCAGCTTCAGGCCTGGCAACAGGAAGGCTGCGCCGTCACCGCCTTTGCCATAGGGGGGGCCGACGGGCTTTGTCCCAGGGTTCTGGCGCGGGCCGATCTGGTGCTGTCTTTTGGCAGCATGACCTGGCCCCATCTTCTGGTGCGGCCGATGCTTGCCGAACAGATCTACAGGGCCGAGAGCATTCTCGCCGGACACCCCTACCACCGGGCCTGAGCGAAGACGGGAAGGACCCGAACATCTCCCGCAAGGCTCGATGGAAGCTTGAGTGGGGCTTGAGTGGGGCTTGAGAGAGACGGGCGAAAGCGCTAGGTTTGGCCCGCGCCGCCCTGTGCCCCCGCCCCGGACCGGCCCCCATGCTGGACCGCCGCTGCCGTGGCTCTTCTGGCTGCGGGGGGCGTCTTTATCTCGGACAGGCTGAACACCATGAATGCCCGCACCCGCCCGATGACCCCACCCCGCCCCGTCGTTCTTTGCGTTCTTGATGGATGGGGTGAGCGCGCCATGGCCGACGACAACGCGATCGCCCGCGCCAGAACGCCTCACTGGGCCCGCTTCATGGCCGAGGCGCCCCATGCCCTGATCGAGGCCTCGGCCCTGGATGTCGGCCTGCCCGAAGGGCAGATGGGCAATTCCGAGGTTGGCCACATGAATCTCGGCGCGGGACGTGTCGTGATGCAGGACATGCCACGGATCGATGCCGCGATCCGTGACGGCAGCCTTGCCCGCAACCCGGCCCTTCTGAACTTCCTTGCCGCCCTCAGGGCCAGCGGCGGCACCTGCCATCTGATGGGGCTGATCTCGCCGGGCGGGGTGCATTCCCATCAGGACGAGATCGCTGCCCTGGCCCGCCTTGTCGGCGAGGCAGGGATTCCGGTCGCCCTTCACGGCTTTCTCGATGGCCGCGACACCCCCCCGCAGAGCGCGCTGGACTACCTTCAAAGCCTTGCCCGCGCCACCGACGGGGTGGCGGGGCCGGGCCTCGTGACCCTCGTCGGCCGCTATTTCGCCATGGACCGGGACAAGCGCTGGGAGCGTGTGGAACGCGCCTTTCGCCTGATTGTCGATGCGGAGGGCCTCGCTGCCGAAAGCGCCGGGGCCGCTGTCGAGGTGGCCTACGCCCGTGGCGAGACGGATGAATTCGTTCAGCCGACCGTGATCGGATCCTATGAAGGCCTTCGCGATGGCGACGGGATTCTGATGGGCAATTTCCGCGCCGATCGCGCCCGCGAGATCCTGACCGCCCTGACCGATCCCGCATTCGACGGCTTTGCCCGCGCACGCACGCCCCGGCTGGCCGCCTGCCTTGGCCTGACCGAATATTCGGCGGCGCTGGCCACCCGGATGGAAACCCTGTTCCCGCCCGAGCCCCTGGACAGGATTCTGGGCCAAACGCTGGCCGAACATGGCAAGACCCAGTTGCGGATCGCCGAGACGGAGAAATATGCCCACGTCACCTTCTTCTTCAACGGCGGCAGCGACGAGGCCTTCCCGGGAGAAGAGCGTATTCTTGTGCCCTCGCCGCGCGTTGCCACCTACGATCTTCAGCCGGAAATGTCCGCTCCGGAGGTGACCGACAGGCTGGTGGCCGCCATCGACGAAGGGCGGTTCGATTTCATCCTGGTGAATTATGCGAATGGCGACATGGTCGGCCATACCGGCCAGATCGATGCGGCGATCCGCGCTGTCGAGACTGTCGATACCTGCCTCGGGCGGGTGGCCGAGGCGGTCACCCGCGCCGGGGGAACGCTGCTGATCACCGCCGATCATGGCAATGCGGAACAGATGTTCGACCCGGCAACGGGCCAGCCCCATACCGCCCATACCACCAACAAGGTTCCGCTGATCCTTGTGAACGGACCCGAATGGGCCCGGGGAATCGCCGATGGCCGCCTTGCCGATATCGCCCCGACCGTACTCGATCTGATGGCCCTCGCCCAGCCGGGCGAGATGACCGGCCGATCGCTGCTGATCCACGCCGCGGGGGATGTCCGCAGCCGCGATGCCCTTGCCAGCGCCTGATGCCCGCGCCTGAGCGCCTCTTCGGCCTCGCTGGCCCGGGCGGCGGCCTCTTCACCCTTGCCGGCCTGGTGCTGGCGGCGATCCTGATCCTGCCCTTTTCCGGCGCCGGGGCCGATACCCCGCCCGACGCCCGCCTGCAGGAGGTGGAGCGCGCCCTGGAGCGGGAAGCGGCGCGGGCCGAGGAGCTGGCCGCAGAAGCCGCCCGCACCGCGCGCGAGATCCGATCCCTTGCCGAACGTCAGGTGCGCGCCGCGCGAGAGGCCCAGGCCCTTGAACAAAGGGGAATCGACCTTCGCGAACGGATCGATGGCCTGCGCATCGAGGAACAGAAGGGACTCGAAGATCTGGCCGTTCGCCGCGAACGACTGGCCGGGCTGCTTTCAGCCCTCGGGCGTCTCGCCCGCCATCCCCCTGAGGCGGTCATCGCCCAGGGCGAGACCCCTCAGGAAACCCTTCGTGGGGCCCTGCTCCTGCGCGGCACCCTTCGGGAGGTCGAACGCGAAAGCGAAAGCCTGCGTCAGGATCTCGAGGCCCTGGCCCGCCTGCGCGATTCGACCATGGAGGAAGAACGGCAGCTTGGCGAAACCGTGGCCGCCCTGAACCGGCGCCAGACCGAACTGGCCGGACTGCTGGAGCAACGTCGCGCGATCGAGGCCGAAACCCGGAAGGCCCAGGCCGGAGCCGAACGCCAGATGGCCCGTCTGGGCGGCGAAGCGGCGGATCTGCGCGATCTGATCGAACGCCTTGCCCGGGAAGAGGCGGAGCGCCGCAAGGCGGCAGAGGCGCAGGCGCGCCAGCGCGAGGCCGAACGCAGCGCCCAGGCACGGCTGCGGCCTTCCCCCCCGGTTCCCGGGCCGGAGGCCATCGCTCCGTTCGATGGAGGCCCCATCAGCAAGGCCCGCGGCCGACTGCTTCGCCCTGTCAGCGGCCGCGTTGACGCCCGCTTCGGCAGCCGCGATTCCCTGGGGCAGAACACGGTGGGGATCAGCTTCGCCGCCCCGCCCGGCGCCCTGGTGATCGCCCCGCATGGCGGCACGATCGCCTTTGCCGGGCCGTTTCGCGGCTATGGGCAACTCTTGATCATCGATCACGGCGAAGGCTATCATAGCCTTCTTTCCGGTCTCGGCCGGATCGATGTGCATGTCGGCCAGCCGCTTCTGGCAGGCGAGCCTGTAGGTGTCACGGAAAGCCGGAGCGAGGGATCGGTCCGCCTGTACATGGAACTGCGACGCGACAGCCGCCCCATCGACCCCCTCCCCTGGCTGGCGGCACCAGCAACCGATAAGGTAAGCGGATGAAATCCATAACCCTCGTGGCGGCCGCCCTGGCCGTGCTTGTCCTCGGTGGCGTCGTCTCCAGCCAGAGCCAGACCAACCAGCGGGATCAGGACATCTTCCGACATCTGGAACTGTTCGGCACCGTCTTCGAACAGGTTCGGGCCAATTATGTCGACGAGGTCGATGTGAAGGCGATGATCGAAAGCGCCGTCAACGGCATGCTGACATCCCTCGATCCCCATTCCGGCTATCTGGACGAAAAGACCTTCCGCGACATGCAGGTCCAGACCCGTGGCGAATTCGGCGGCCTCGGGATCGAGGTCACCATGGAAAACGGCCTGGTGAAGGTGATGTCGCCGATCGACGACACCCCGGCCTGGCGGGCCGGGATCCAGCCTGGGGATCTGATCATCCAGCTCGACGATACGCAGGTTCGCGGCCTGACGCTGCAACAGGCGGTCGATCTGATGCGGGGCCCCGTGGGCAGCACCATCACCCTGACCATTCGCCGCGGGGATCAGCCGCCCTTCGAGGTGACCCTGACCCGCGACCGGATCCGCATCACCCCGGTGCGCGCCAGGCTGGAAGAGGGCAATCTGGGCTATATCCGGATCACCACCTTCAACGAGCAGACAACCCGCAGCCTCAAGACCGCCTATGAACGGCTCGAACAGGAAAGCGAAGGCAAGCTCAAGGGCCTGCTGCTCGATCTGCGGAACAATCCCGGCGGGCTGCTGAACGAATCGATCACCGTGGCCGATGCCTTCCTTGAACGGGGCGAGATCGTCTCGACCCGGGGCCGCACCCCCGATCAGGCCCAGCGCTGGAATGCCCGTCCCGGCGACATCACCAACGGGATTCCCATCGTGGTTTTGATCAATGGCGGCTCTGCCTCCGCTTCGGAGATTGTCGCGGGCGCCCTTCAGGATCATCGCCGCGCCCTTGTTCTCGGCACCGAATCCTTCGGCAAGGGCTCGGTTCAGACGATCATCCCGGTGGCCGGGCACGGGGCAATCCGGCTGACCACCCAGCTCTACTACACCCCTTCGGGCCGCTCCATCCAGGCCAAGGGGATCGTCCCTGACATGGTGGTCGAACAGTTGCGCCTGACCGCCCAGCCCGAAGAGCGCCTGCGCCGCGAGCGCGATCTTCGTGGGGCCATCGACAACGACACACCCGCCCGGCCGATGCCGGAGCCCGGTGTCGACACTGAAGTCGAGGACTATCAGTTGCTGCGCGCCATCGGCGTGCTTCAGGGGATCGCCCTCTTCCAGAGCAGGGCCGACTAGACGGCGGATCGAGGTTCCGGAATGTCGCGCCCAACGCCTTCCCCTGCGCCCGGCCCCATACCCGGCGAACGACGGCGGGGCCTGAACCCCCCGGCGATCGTCGGGCTGGCTCTTTTCGTGCTGGCCCTGGCCGGGGTTGTCTGGCTGGCGCTTTCCGGGCCTCCCGAGACGCCCTCCGAAACCCGCCAGACGATCAGCCTGATCCCTGATCCCTCTGCGACCGACCCGACCGCGGCCCTGCCTGCTCCAACAGCAGCCGAAAGGCCTTCCGCCCCCTTCGGAGCACCGGTTCCCGGCGGCCCGAGCGAAGCCTTTTTCGGAACAGAACCCGCTTCCAAGGAACCCATCGCAGATCCGGAACGCACTGATCCTGGCCGCGCCGATTCCGAACGCGCAGAGGCAAGCCGCGCCGCGCCTTCGACCCCTGTCCGTACCGGACCTTCGGCCCCTGTTCCAGAGCCGGAACCCCTTGCCCCCACCCCGCCGGTACAGACCCGGCCAACACCCCCGCAGGAGGCACCGGTTCCTCTCGCGCGGCACGCGGAGACGCCCTCACCCTCGGCGCGGCCTGATACGCCTTCTGCGGATCCGTCGGGCACCGAGACCGTGGCAAGCCTACCCGTCCCCATGGCCGCGGGGCTTCCCCTGCCTGAACCCTCACTGCTTGAATCCACCCTGATCGGGCCCTTGCCGCGAATCGCCCCGGATGGGCGTCGCCCGTGGCAGGCCTATGCCCGGCCCTTCGATGTCACCGACCCGCGTCCCCGAATCGCCATCATCATCACCGGGCTTGGCCTATCCGGCGCGGCCACCGAAGCGGCGATCCAGCGGCTTCCCGGCGCGATGACCCTGTCCTTCGCTCCCTATGCAAGGGACCTGCAACACTGGATCAACCTGGCCCGGGCCGCCGGACATGAGGTGATGATCGATCTTCCGATGGAACCGGCAAGCTTCCCCGCGAACGATCCCGGCCCGCAAACCTTGCTGACCACCCTTACCACCGAACAGAACATGACCCGGCTTCACTGGGTTCTGAGCCGGGTGGCCGGCTATACGGGCGTGGTCAACCACATGGGTTCGCGGTTCACCGAATCCGAAATCCATCTTCTGCCGATTCTCGAAGAGATCAACCAACGCGGGCTCCTGTTCGTCGATTCCCGCTCATCCCTGCGCTCCGTGGCCGTTCCCGTGGCGGCATCGATCGGCCTTCCCCATGCCGCCAACAGCCGGTTCATCGATGCCGAAGCCAGCCGCGACAACATCGATCGCAGGCTGGAGGAGCTTGAGCGCCTTGCCCGTTCTTCCGGTTCCGTGGTGGGAATCGCAACCACCTTTCCCGTGACCCTGGAACGGCTGGTTCCCTGGGCACGCACTCTGGAATCGCGCGGTCTTGTCCTTGCGCCGGTTTCCGCCGTGGTGGGCCGATGACCCGCCCTTCCCGACCGGATCATGCCTCTGGCCCGGCCGGGGCAGAGGAGCTGCCCTATCGCCGCGGTGTCGGTATCATGCTTCTGAACGCCCAGGGCCTTGTGTTCGTGGCCCGGCGCATCGACATGCCGAGCGAGGCCTGGCAAATGCCCCAGGGTGGAATCGATCCCGGAGAATCGCCGAAACGGGCCGCCTTTCGAGAGCTTGCCGAGGAAATCGGGACGGCCAATGCCGAAATTCTGGGCAAGACCGAAGACTGGCTTACCTACGATCTTCCCGACTTCCTGATCGGCAAGATCTGGAAAGGGCGCTATCGCGGGCAGAAACAGAAATGGTTCGCCATGCGCTTTCTCGGGAAGGACAGCGAGATCACGCTGGAGACCGCGCACCCTGAATTTCTCGAATGGCAATGGGTGGCGGCAGACAGGCTGCCAGAGCTGATCGTTCCATTCAAGCGCGCCCTTTACAGCGAACTTCTCGATCGTTTCCGCCCGCTGATTAACGCGATGGTCGCGGGCCCCCGCGCGCCATCCGGGCCTGGCAGGGCGCCCGGCGCCTGAAGGGAAAAGGCTCGCCACCCTGACCGGAACCCGCCGCAAGGCAGGGGCAGGCGTGCCATCCTCATGGCCCGCCGCCATCAACGCGGCGGCGTGCCCCGAGTTCAGACAAGAATCGTTTCAGACAAGGAAGGCTTAAGGCGGGGATGGCCTCAGGCGGCGATCTGGCTCAATCGGCGCCGGCGCCAGGAAAGGATGCCCCAGGCAAGGCTTCCGGCCATTCTGGCAAGCAGACCCTGGCCATTCAGCCCCACGGCCTCAAGACACATCCCGACACCGCGATCGACCACCGACGGCTTGTAAAGGCGATAGGCCCGTGCGGCATAGGCCGCGGCGAAGCGCCGCCGTTCATAGGCTTCCCCGTCACCATTGGCCGCGTAATAGGCATAGGCAAGTTCATCATCGTCGGATTCGGCAATCCGCTGGATCGCGATCTTCACCTGCATCCAGCGGCTGGGCGATTCGCGATCAAGATAGCGTTTCAGATAGGCGTGAAACATGCGGTAGTGGCGAAATTCATCGGCGGCAATCTGTTCGCAGATCGCCTTCAGCACCGGTTCCCGGCTGGCTTCGCCGAGCGCCGTGTAATAGGAACTGGTGCCCACCTCGACGATGCAACGTGCTACCAGCTCGCCCGCCCGGCTGCCACGAACCGAATCCCGGGACTCGACAGGAATCTGATAGCCCTGACGGAAGGCCTCGAACCGGGCCTCGAAATCGAAGGCCGGATCGGCCAGCGAGGCCCAGCGCCCGAGAACCTCGCCATGCTGAACCTCCTCAAGGGCCCAGCCATGCGCGGCGCGGGCAAAGGTCGGATCGTCGGTGAAGACGTTGGCAAGATAGGCCCCGTAATCGGCAGCATTCCTCTCCACCATCGCCGCCGCCTTGACCACCTTGAGAATCTCGGGATCGACCTTCTCCGGATCGAACCGCTCCCAGGGAATGTCTTTGGCCGTCCAGTGTGTCATGAGCAGAAGGTCCGGAAGGAAAGAACTGCGAAGGCAGGGATGGTGCCCCCTCAGACAGGGCGGGGCGTGGAACGCGGGAACAGGCAACCGAAGCCGCGGCGAAGATATCGGGATTCAAGCCGCACCGCGCAAGGGGTGCAAGGACAATTCCAATGCCTGCAACAGAACGATCCCGGGACAACACCGGCGAGAGATCGTTACAGACGGCACGCCATCGGCCTCGCCAGGCTGTCGGCCACAGATGTATCGCGGGGAGACATACCGCAAGAAAATCTGCCGCAGGGAGACCTACCGCAGGGCATCCCGCAGGGCCTCGGCGATCACAAGCTCGCGAGCCGCTTCGGCCTTGCCCGTCTCG
>JBJHAU010000025.1:0-14362 GCA_050480665.1 Alphaproteobacteria bacterium
AGGGGTCTGACCGGCGCGGGAAAAGCCCCTGCCGAGAAAAAACTCCCCGCCCGAGAAACAACAAACAGGTGAAAGCCTTCTCACGCTTCGGGACGGGAAGGGGCGGTCATCCGGCGCGAAGGGGGGGGCTCGGGCGTTTCCTCGGCAGAGGCCGGCCGGAACAGCCGTCCGCGCTCGGCCCAGATGACGGCCGCAAGGGCCAGGCCACCGAGCAGCAGGAATCCCGCAGCCAGCGGAATCACCGATCCATCGAAGGCGCCGCCGATGGCGAAACCGAACAGGGCGCCGGCCAGGGTGGTGGCCGCGCCTATGGCCGAGGCGGCGGTGCCGGCCATCGCCCCCAAAGGGGCCATGGCCATGGCATTGAAATTGGGCATGGTCAGGGTGAAGAAGCACAGTGTGAGGGCAAGATGGGGGGCGAACAGCCATAATGGCGGCCTGCCTTCCGTCATCAGGGCGGCGGCAAGCAGCAGCGCCGAAAGGATCATGAAGCCGACAAGGCCCCCATGGGACAGCCGACGCATGCCAAGCCTGCGCACCAGCAGGGCATTGCCCAGCACGGCCACGCCCATGCTGGCGGCCACACCTCCGAAGGCCAGCGGAAACCAGGGGCCAAGCGGGTAGACATCGGTCTGAAAGATCTGGGGCGAGGACACCACATAGCCCACCAGGCAGGCGAACATCATCCCCATGGCCGCCGCATAGCCAAGGGTTTCCCGGTTGCGGGCGACCAGCAGGAACCGGCCGGCGATCGCCCGGGCCGAGAGGGGCGCGCGATGGGCAGGGTTCAGGGTTTCCGGCATGCGGAGCGCGAACCACAACGCCACCGTCATCGCCATGGCGAGCATCGCGAGGAAGATCAGTCGCCAGTCGCCGATCAGCAGGATCAGGCTTCCCGTGGCCGGGGCAAGCACCGGAACGATCACGAAGATCATCATGGTCAGCGAAAGCACACGGGCCATCTCGCGCCCCTCGAAGCGATCACGCACGATGGTGTTGGCCAGCACCCGCACGGCGGCGGCGCCCATGCCCTGCAGGGCGCGACCGGCAAGCAGTTCGGTGAAGCCGGAAGATTGCACGGCAATCACCGTGCCAAGGATGAACAGGGCAAATCCGGCAAACACCACAGGTCTGCGGCCGAGCGAATCGGCGAGCGGCCCCCAGACAAGCTGCATCAGGGCAAAGCCCACCAGAAACACGGTCACGATCAGCTGGGTATGGTTGGCATGAAGCACGCCCAGCTCTTCGCGGATCGGGGCAAAGGCGGGAAGAAGATTGTCCACCGAGAAAGAGACCAGCGCCATCATTCCGGCGATCAGCAGCACGAATTCGGCGAAGCCCGGGCCCCCGCCCGCCCGCGCCTTCGGGGCGGGATCGGACGCCGCCGCCTTGCGGGGCGATGACGATTCCATCGGCGGCATCGGCGGAATCGGCGGAAACGGCTTCATCGGCAAGGCCACATCGTGGCTGGAAGATCCGTCGGCCCTGGCGCGCGCATGGGAACGTTCTTCATGGCGGACCGCCCGTGGCTTGCGGCCCGGCAAAAGGCCTGGCGGGGAATCGCCCGCGGCGCTTCCCCTTCCCCGCGGAACTGTCTAGACTGCCGGTCCCGCCCCGTCCGGGGCCTTCCGGACGGCTTCGCCCTGTCCGTTTTGCAGTCGTGTTCTCCATGACCCTTACCCCCGATCAGCAAGCTGAAATCCGCGCCGCCCGCGATCAGGCGCTCACAACCCGCAGGCCGACCGTCGCGGCCCTGGAAGAGATTCTCTACGAACCCCTTCCGGTCCTGGATCACGGTTTCGTCCGGGTCGTCGATTACATGGGCGACGATGCGGCCATCGTTCAGGCTGCCCGCGTTTCCTACGGCAAGGGCACGCGAAGGGTTTCCGAGGATGCGGGGCTGATCAACTATCTGATGCGCCATCGTCACACGACGCCTTTCGAGATGTGCGAGATCAAGTATCACGTCAAGCTGCCCATCTTCGTCGCCCGTCAGTGGATTCGGCACCGCACCGCCAATGTCAACGAGTATTCGGCGCGCTATTCGATTCTCGATCGGGAATTCTACCTTCCGGCGGCCGAGAATCTCGGGGTTCAGTCCGCCTCGAACCGCCAGGGCCGGGGGGAAGCGCTCGGCGGCAAGGATGCAGAGCGCGTGATGCAGCTTCTGCGCGAGGATTCCGAACGGGCCTATGCCCATTACGCCGAGATGCTGAACGAGGATGAACACGGCCAGCCCGTCGATCCCGACCGTCAGGGACTTGCACGGGAACTGGCGCGGATGAATCTCAGCCTCAATTTCTACACCCAGTGGTACTGGAAAACCGATCTTCACAACCTGCTGCACTTCCTCAGCCTGCGTGCCGATCCCCATGCCCAGTACGAAATCCGCGTCTATGCCGAGGCCATGCTGGAAACCGTGCGGCGCTGGACCCCGATCGCCTATGAGGCCTTTCTCCAGTACCGGCTTGGCGGGTTCTCCCTGTCGGCGGCGGGGCTGGAGGTTGTCCGGAAGCTTCTCAAGGGGGAGCGCGTCAGCCGCGAAGAAAGCGGCCTTTCGGCCCGCGAATGGCGGGAAATGATGACGGCGCTGGATCGCGATCCCGGCTGAATCCCTGCCTGTTGAAGCCCTTCTGGCCCAACGCAGCCGCTTGCGCCGGCCGCGTCAGCGGATCGTGATCTTTGGCCCGCCCCGCCCGGCATGGGCGGCCTCTGCCGCATCCCAGACCTTGCGGGCGATCTCCCGGAACCGTTCCGCATGAAGCGAATCGGGCTGAGCGGCGACGATGGGCGTGCCCTGATCCGAGGTCAGGCGAATGTCGAGATCCAGCGGGATCTCGCCAAGGAACGGAACTTTCGCGTCCTCGGCATAGCGCCGCGCGCCACCATGGCCGAAGATCGGGGTCTCGTGCCCGCATTCGGGGCACAGAAAGCTCGACATGTTCTCGATCAGGCCAAGAACCGGCACATGGGTCTTGTTGAACATGGCGACCCCCTTGCGGGCATCGAGCAGGGCGATGTCCTGCGGGGTCGAGACGATCACCGCACCGGCCAGGGGCACCCGCTGGGCCATGGTCAGCTGAACATCGCCGGTACCGGGCGGCATGTCGACCACAAGGATGTCGAGAGGGCCCCAGTCCACGTCGCGCATCATCTGCTCCAGCGCCCCCATCACCATGGGCCCGCGCCAGATCATCGGCGTGTCCTCGTCGATCAGGAAACCGATGGACATGGCCTTGATCCCGTGATTTTCCATCGGGATCATGGTCTTGCCATCGGCCGAACGGGGCCGTCCCCGGATGCCCAGCATGCGCGGCTGGCTCGGGCCATAGATGTCGGCATCAAGCATGGCGGTGGCATGGCCTTCCCGGGCCAGGGCCAGGGCCAGGTTCACGGCAACCGTCGATTTCCCGACGCCGCCCTTGCCGGAAGCGACGGCAACGACATGGCGGATGCTGGAAAGAAGCTGGGGCCGGTCTGCACCGGAGGGCGCCTTGCCTTGCTGCGATTCCATGCCGGTGGCGGCCTTGCGTTCGGCGGTCAGCACTGCGGTGACGGATGTCACCCCCGGCAGCGCCATCACCGCCTGTTCCGCGGCCTTGCGCAAGGGCTCGAGAGCCGGCCCGCGTTCCGGTTCCACCTCGATCGAGAATCCCACATTCCCGCCGCGCACGACGAGCCCCTGAATCCGCCCGAGACTGACAAGATCCTTGCCGAGATCGGGATCGACAACCGTGCCAAGCACGGTCCGCACCTGTTCCTGAAGCGCCCGTTCGGTGGAAGACGCCGCATCAGCGCCGGTCGCGGGGGGCAGGCTGGTCATGAATGATGTCTCCTGATCTTTCGGGCCTTGTCTGTGGGGGCGGATTCGCGTTCCGTCAGGGTGGAAAGGAGGGCGAGTCAGATTGCGTTGGCGTGCAAGCTGGCTTATAACCCTGCGTTGCGCTTCATGCTACCTGGACTGAATATCGGCCCGGTGGGCGGGAATGCAAGGAAGGCTTTGGACCATGCGGGTTCGAGCCCCCGGCGCTATTCGGCAAGGCGACGGGTTCGGCTTCGCTGTTCGAAAATCCTGAGGTTTGAGCATCCTGAGGTTCAAGACCCTTGCAAGACCCTTGAGGGACGCCCGACCCTGATGATGAGAGACAGCCCCTTCCCTTCAACCCGACACCATGACTTCTCAACCCCTATTGAACATCACGATATTGAACATCACGATTCATCCAACACGAGGATATAGATCATGCCATGGACCAATCAAGGCGGCGGCCCCTGGGGCGGCGGCGGTTCCGGGAGCAGCGGTAGCGGCGGCCCCTGGGGCGCCGGCGGACCCGGTGGCGGGCAGCCGGATCTCGAGGCCCTGCTGCGTCAGGGCCAGGAAAAGCTCAAGAGCATGTTTCCGGGCGGGCGCGGCTCGTCGAAGGGGATCATCCTGATCCTGCTGATTGCCGTTGCCGTCTGGCTCGCTTCCGGCTTCTATCGGGTTCAGCCCGACGAGCAGGGTGTTGTCCTGCGCTTCGGCGAATGGGTCCGGACCACCCAGCCCGGCCTGAACTACCATCTTCCCACCCCCATCGAACGGGCCCTGACTCCCAAGGTCACCCGCGTCAACCGGGTGGATGTGGGCTTCCGTTCGGTGGGCACCGGCACCGGCTTCGCCACCCGTTCGGTGCCCGAGGAAAGCCTGATGCTGACCGGTGACGAGAACATCGTCGAGGTTCATTTCACGGCCTTCTGGGTGATCAACGACGCCGGGAAGTATCTGTTCAATATCCGCAATCCGGAACAGACCGTGAAAGCCGCCGCCGAAAGCGCGATGCGCGAGGTGGTGGGCCGTTCGGCGATCCAGCAGCCCGGCGAAATCACCGGCGACCAGGCACGAGGCGTGCGTGTCGAGGCCCTGATCCAGGACATCCTCGAGCGGGGACGGCGCGAGGTGGAACAGGAATCCCTCTCCCTCATGCAGCGGATTCTCGATGATTACGGTTCGGGCGTGCAGATCACCCAGATCGAGCTTCAGAAGGTCGATCCGCCAAGCCAGGTGATCGATTCCTTCCGCGATGTCCAGCGCGCCGAGGCTGATCGGCAGCGGCTTCGCAACGAGGCGGAATCCTACCGCAACGACATCATTCCCCGGGCCCGAGGCCAGGCGGCGCAGATCGTCGAGCAGGCGGAAGCCTTCAAGCGCCAGACCGTTGCCCGCGCTCAGGGTGATACCAGCCGTTTCCTGGCTATCTACAATGAGTACCGCGCTTCGCCGGCAGTGACCCGGCAGCGCATCTATGTCGAGACGATGCAGGAGATCCTTTCCCGGAATCCCAAGATCATCATCGACAGCCGGGCCAGCGGTTCCGGGGTTGTCCCCTATCTGCCGCTTCCGGAAATCCAGAAACGCCATGAGCAGGCCCAACAGCCTGCGGGAGCAAGCCGATGAACCGCCCTCTCGCGATACTTGGTATCCTTCTGATCGCCCTCGGCTTCGTCGGGTTTTCCTCGGTCTATACCGTTCAGCAGACGGAACAGGCCCTGGTGCTCGAATTCGGCGCGCCCGTTCGGGTGGTGAATACCCCGGGGCTCAAGTTCAAGAAGCCCTTTGTCCAGAATGTGATCCTCTACGACATGCGGGTTCTTGATCTCGATCCAGAGGCCGAGGAAATGATTGCCGCCGACAAGCGGCGGATCGTTGCCGATGCCTATGCGCGTTACCGGATCACCGATCCCCTGCGGTTCTTCCAGACGGTGGGGAACGAAGCCGGGTTGCGGGTTCGCCTTGGCGCGGTGGTCAACGCCTCGATGCGGTCGACCATCGGCAGCTATTCCCTGGCCGACCTCCTGACCGAACAGCGTGTCCGGATCATGCAAGAGATCCGTGACCGGGTGAATGCCCAGGCCGGGCAGTTCGGCATCGAAGTGGTGGATGTTCGCATCCGCCGGGCCGATCTTCCCCAGGAAAACTCGGAAGCCATCTTCGAACGGATGAAGACGGAACGTGAGCGGGAAGCCAAGGAAGCCCGGGCCGAGGGTGCGGAAATCGCCCAGCGGATCCGGGCCGAGGCCGACCGTGATCGTACGGTCATCATTGCCGAAGCCGAGCGCCAGTCCCAGACCCTGCGCGGTGAAGGCGATGGCGAGGCCCAGGCCATCTACAACAAGGCCTATGGCGGAGAGGCGCTCGAATTCTACGAATTCTATCGCCGGATGCAGGCTTTCCTTGAAACCTTCGCCGATGGCCAATCGACCCTGGTCCTTTCGCCAGACAGCGAATTCTTCCGTTACTTCTCCGATATCGGGGGGGTGCGTCAGACACCCGGCCGCTGAGGTTTTCTGCGGTCAGTCCTTCGGGGGTGCCGGCGTCAAGCTGGCACCCCCGCTGTTTTTCCAGCCTTGCCCGGGCGCGCCCTCGTCCCCATCCGGCCCATCCGGGCATTCCTGCGCCCATTTGCCCTTCCCCCCTCGGGACACCCTGCGATGCTGCTCGAGCTTCTGACCTTTCTTGGCCTTGTCCTGTTCCTGGAAGGGGTGTTGCTGGCCCTGTTTCCTGAAGCGCTGCGTCGGATGATGCTGGCCTTCGCCGCCCGGCCCGCGCCATGGCTTCGTCGCCATGGGTTGATCATCGCGATCCTTGCGGCGGGATTTCTCTATGGTCTTTCGGTGATGGCCTCGGGGGATGGCGATGCCCTGGCCTTCTCGCGCCTGAGACAGGCTTTCGCCGACCTTCTTTGAGCCTTTTGCCCTGAGCCTCTTCCGATCGGGGCGATGCCATATTGACACCATATTCCGAAGCTATCCCTCGCCCGGTCGATGACAGGTCTTTCGCGGGTTCCGTGTCTTCACGGCCATCCCCTTCGCCGGGCCCGACGGCCCCGTGATTCCATGAGTTCCGTGTGATCCGTGTTTCCCGTGTCGCCATGACCCGTCCCGTTTCATTCCCTTGGAGTGCCGCCATGCCCTTTCCCGTGCAGACATCGAACGTTTCCGGCCAGGATTCATTCAAGGGTTCATGCAGTGAAAGGCCATGCAGCGAGGGGCAGGGCAGAGAGTCCGGATCCGGATGGCGCCGGATGATGCTCTCGGCCACGGCGGGGCTGGCGGTGCTGGCGATGACGGCAACCGTGGCGACGGCGCGGCCCGCGCCGGACAGTTTTGCCGATCTCGCGGAGCGTCTGCTGCCATCGGTCGTCAACATCTCGACCACCCAGGTGCAGCGGGCGCAGGAACGGGGTCCGGAAATTCCGCGCTTCCCGCCGGGCTCTCCCTTCGAGGAGTTCTTCCGCGACTTCTTCGATCGCAACCAGCAGGAACGGGCCCCGCGCAGGATCACTTCGCTCGGGTCGGGATTCATCATCGATCCAGAGGGCTACATCGTCACCAACAACCATGTGATCGAGGATGCCGAGGAAATCACCGTGATCCTGCACGACGATACCAATCTCCAGGCGCGGATCGTCGGCCGCGATGCCTCGACCGATCTTGCCCTGCTGAAGGTCGATCCCTCCTCGCCGCTTCCCCATGTGAGCTGGGGGGATTCCGAAGCGGCGCGGGTCGGCGACTGGATTCTGGCGATCGGTAACCCTTTCGGGCTTGGCGGCACGGTGACGGCAGGGATCATTTCCGCCTCGAAGCGCGATATCAACACCGGCCCCTATGACAGCTACCTTCAGACCGATGCCTCCATCAACCGGGGGAATTCGGGCGGTCCGATGTTCAATCTCGAGGGCAAGGTGATCGGGGTGAACACGGCGATCTTCTCGCCTTCGGGGGGATCCATCGGCATCGGTTTCGCCATCCCGGCCTCGCTGGCGTCCAATGTCATCGGCCAGCTGCGCGATTACGGGCGCACCCGGCGGGGCTGGCTGGGAGTGCGGATCCAGACGGTCACCCCGGATATCGCCGGAAGCCTTCAGCTGGAAAGGGCGGAAGGCGCCCTTGTCGCCGGAATCACCGAAGGGGGCCCGGCCAGCGGAACCGGGCTTCGTCCGGGCGATGTCATCCTGTCGTTCGATGGTCGTCCCATCCGCGAAATGCGCGATCTTCCAAGGATCGTCGCCGATACCCCGATCGACAAGGAGGTGACGGTCGGCATCTGGCGCAATGGAGAGGCGATGGATCTGACCGTGCGGATCGGGGAATTGCCGGACGATGCTGCCTCCCGTGGCGTCGAGCGGGAAACCGGGGTGGATTCGATGGAGGTTCTCGGTCTCAGCCTTGCCCCGCTGAGCGATGAGCTGCGTCGTCGTTTCGGCTACGATTCCCGTGCCGAAGGTGTTGTTGTTCTCGATGTTCGCGAAGGCACCCCCGGCAAGGCAGGCGGACTTCAGGAGGGCGATCTGATCGTGGAGGTGACGCCCGAGCCGGTGACAACGCCGGAGGAATTCCGCACCCTGGTGGAGAAGGCGCGGGATGCCGGACGCAAGACGGTGCTTCTGCTGACCGAGCGCAATACAGTGCGCCAGTTTCTGGTGATGCCGGTTACCGAGCGCTGAGGCTTTCCCGTGCCGCGGCCTTCGCCCTGAACGCGCGTAATGGCCGGGCGCGGGGCAAAAGCACGGGCAAAAGCCCGGAGCTTTCCCCGGAAGCCCCGTTTGGGCTGCCAGCCCCCGGGGGCCGCTGCCGCATGGCAATCCCCGGGGCGAAACCTTGGGGGTGGAAATCATGGCGTGGACGGGGTAGGTATGCGCCGCCACCGGCCACGCCTCCTCCCCTCATCCTTGGGGCTGGCCGGTCAGCCCTGACCAGCCGACAGGATCGCCGCCGTGACCCTTTCCTCATCGCCTCAAGGCCCCCTCGTTCGCCCCTTTCCCGGACTTCGTCCCGATCCGGCCCATGCCGCCGATGTCGTCGCGCCACCCTATGATGTGGTCTCGACCGAGGAGGCCCGCAGCCTGGCCGCAGGCCGCCCCCACAGTTTCCTGCATGTGTCCAAGCCGGAAATCGATCTGCCCGACGGCACCGATCCCTATGCGCCCGAGGTGTATGCCACCGGGGCGGCGCATCTTGGCAGCATGATCGAAACGGGCATCCTGCGCCGCGATCCCTCGCCCTGTTTCTATATCTACAGGGTGACCATGGGGGGGCATGTGCAGACCGGAATCGCCGCGGGCGGTTCCGTGGCCGCCTATGAGGCGGGGCGCATCCGCCGCCATGAATTCACCCGCCCCGACAAGGAAGACGACCGGGTGCGCCAGATCGATGCGGTGAACGCCCAGACCGGGCCGGTGTTCACCGTGCATCCGCCTTCGCCGGTGCTCGATTCCGTGATCGGCCGCATCGTGGGCACATCCCCGGCCTATGATGTGGCGCTGGGGGATACCCGGCATGCCCTCTGGGTGGTGAACGGGGCGGAGGATATCGCCCGTATCGGTGCTGCGTTTGAAGCCATGGAACGGATCTACATTGCCGATGGTCATCATCGCTCTGCAGCCGCCTCGCGGGTGGCCCGGGATCGCGCCGCCCGGGCCGGGTCCGGTTCGGGCCCGCATCCCTGGGAATCGTTCCTGATCGTCAGTTTTCCCTCCGATCAGGTGCGGATCTGGGATTACAACCGGGTGATCAGGGATCTGAACGGCCTCGACCGTGATGCCTTTCTCGAGGCGGTGGGCAAGGTGTTCGTGCTTGCTCCCATGCCAGAGCCGGAGAAACCTTCAGCCCTGCATCAATTCGCGATGTATCTGGATGGAGCATGGACCCGGCTGACGCTTCGACAGCCGCCTTCAGCGTCGCTTTCCGCCGTGGACAGGCTCGATGTCAGCCTGTTGCAGGATCGCCTTCTCGGGCCGGTTCTCGGGATCAAGGATCCGCGCACCGACAAGAGGATCGATTTCATCGGCGGCATCCGGGGCCTTGCCGGGCTTCAGGCCCGGGTGGATTCGGGGCAGGCGGCGGTTGCCTTCGCCCTGTTCCCCACGGCGCCGGAAGAGCTGATGGCGGTGGCCGATGCCGGAGATGTGATGCCGCCGAAATCCACCTGGTTCGAGCCCAAGCTTGCCGATGGCATGGTGTCCCTGCCGCTCGACTGACATTGCCGGCTGCCTGAACGGCGAACGGCAGGAGAAGGGCAGGGGAAAGCCATGACGCCAGCGGATGCGGGACGGGGATGGATCATTGCCGGTCCCACGGCTTCGGGCAAGTCCCGGCTGGCCCTGGCCCTGGCCCGGCAGACGGGCGGGGTGGTGATCAACGCCGATTCGATGCAGGTCTATCGTGGCCTCGAGATCCTCACCGATCAGCCGGGGGCCGCCGATCGTGCGCAGGCTCCACACCGGCTTTACGGACTCTTCGATGCTTCCGAACGCGGATCGGCCGGGCGCTGGCGAGCCCTGGCTCTTGAGGCGCTGAACGAGGCCCGGGCCGAAGGGCGGCCGGTGATCGTGACCGGCGGCAGCGGGCTGTATCTCAAGGCGCTGGTCGAAGGGCTGGCGGCGATCCCTCCGATTCCCGAATCCCTCCGTCGCGCGCTTCGCGAACGCCTCGTGGCACAGGGTCGTGCCGCCTTTCATGCCGCGCTGGCGGAACGTGATCCCGAAGGGGCGGCGGCCCTGGATCCGGGCGATACCCAGCGCCTGCTTCGGGCGGCGGAAGTGATCGAGGCCACGGGCCTTCCGCTGTCCGCATGGCACAACAGCGGGCGGCAGGATGCCGCATCCCTGCCCCTTGCCCTGCGCCGGGTTCTGGTGCATCCGCCAAGGGAGGATCTTCACCGCGCGATCCTTGCCCGGTTGCACCGCATGCTGATGCAGGGTGCGGTCGAAGAGGCCCTGGCCCTGGCGGAACGGGGGCTCGACCCGACCCTTCCGGCAATGAAGGCGCTGGGCGTGGCGGAGTTCAGCGCCCTGGGACGCGGAAGTCTTGCGAGGGACATGGCGCTGGAGCAGGCCGCCGCGCGGAGCCGCCGCTATGCCAAACGCCAGGGCACATGGTTCAGGCATCAGTTTATTGCTGATCTTGTCATTAATGAGCAATTTTCGGAAAGAAATCAGAAAAAAATCATAACAGATATTCTCGATTGTCCTTGACGCCCCGCATCCTGCCCCTTAGGTTGGCGCTCCCCGCGTTGACGGGGCGGGTCCGTCATGGATACGAGGGCCCGGTGGCCCGGTTTTCGGGCCGTTCAGTTCAGGGTTCAGACCGTTCAGTCATGTGAAGGATAGGGATCATGGCCAGGCTCAAGACCAGGCTCAAGACCAGGAGCAAGACCAGCACCAGCACCAGCACCGGCGTCGACACCGGCACCGGCACCAGAACAAGGACCAGGAAGGCGGGAAAGGCGGAAGCCCGGTTCACCGGGGCGGAAGTGGTCCTGAAGGTTCTTGCCGAGGAAAAGGCCGATGTGATCTTCGGCTATCCCGGCGGTGCGGTCCTGCCGATCTATGATGCGCTGTTCCAGCAGAAGAAGGTGCGCCATATCCTTGTGCGTCAGGAAGGCGGGGCCGTTCACGCTGCCGAAGGCTATGCCCGGTCCACCGGCCGTGTCGGCGTGGTGCTGGTGACCTCCGGCCCCGGCGCCACCAATGCCGTGACCGGCCTGACCGATGCCCTGATGGATTCCATCCCGATCGTCTGTCTGTGCGGCCAGGTGCCCACGCATCTCATTGGAAACGATGCCTTTCAGGAGGCGGATACCACGGGAATCACCCGTCCCTGCACCAAGCACAACTATCTGGTGAAGGATGGCGCCGATCTTGCCAGGGTGCTGCGCGAGGCCTTCTATGTCGCCCGCTCGGGGCGGCCTGGCCCGGTGGTGGTCGACCTGCCCAAGGATATCCTGCAGGGGCTTTGCGCCTACAGCCCTGCCGAGGGAGAGATTCGGGCCCGCAAGACCTACAGGCCTCAGCTGCGCGGCGAGACCACGGCCATCGATCAGGCGGTCGCGCTTCTGGCCTCGGCCAAGCGGCCGATCTTCTACAGCGGCGGCGGGGTGATCAATTCCGGCCCGCGCGCGGGCACGCGGCTGACCGAGCTGGTGCGGGAGACAGGCTTTCCCATCACCTCGACACTGATGGGGCTTGGGGCCTATCCCGGCAGCGATGGCCAGTTTCTCGGCATGCTGGGGATGCACGGCACCTACGAGGCCAACCTCGCCATGTATCATAGCGATGTCATGATCTGTGTGGGCGCCCGTTTCGACGACCGTGTCACCGGCAAGCTTGATGAGTTCGCCCCCCAGGCGAAGAAGATCCATATCGATATCGATCCCAGTTCGATCAACAAGAATGTTCTGGTGGATCTGCCGATCGTGGGCGATTGCGGCACGGTTCTGGGCCAGATCCTCAGCCGCTGGAGGGAGCAGGCGCCAACCATCGACAAGAAGGCCCTCACCCGCTGGTGGAAACAGATTCAGGAATGGCGCGGGCGGGATTGCCTTCGCTACGAGACGAAGGGCGATATCATCAAGCCGCAATACGCCCTGCAACGGCTTCAGGCCCTGACAGCGGGGCGGGAGACCTACATCACCACCGAGGTCGGCCAGCATCAGATGTGGGCGGCGCAGTTCCTGTGCTTCGACAAGCCCAACCACTGGCTGACATCGGGCGGTCTCGGCACCATGGGCTATGGCCTTCCGGCGGCGATCGGCGCCCAGGTGGCGCATCCCGAGGCACTGGTCATCGATGTCGCGGGCGAAGCCTCGATCATGATGAACATTCAGGAGCTTTCCACCGCTGCCCAGTACCGGCTGCCGGTGAAGATCTTCATTCTGAACAACCGCTACATGGGCATGGTGCGCCAGTGGCAGGAATTGCTTCACGGCGGCCGCTATTCGGAAAGCTACATGGCGTCCCTGCCGGATTTCGTGATGCTTGCCGAGGCCTTCCAGGGAACCGGGCTGATCGCCGAAAAGCCGTCCGAGGTGGATGATGTGATCCGGGCCATGATCGAGACACCGGGGCCGGTGATCGCCGATATCCGGGTCGATCCCGCGGAAAACTGCTTCCCGATGATCCCTTCGGGTGCCGCCCATTACGACATGCTGCTCGGGCCCAAGGACAAGGCCTCCCGCCCCATTTCCGAGGAAGGCATGGTGCTGGTCTAGCCCCGGCTCTTAATTCGTTCCGGCCATCCGCGACAGGCTCCTGGCCCTGTCGGAGGGATACGAAACCCTGGCCCCCCTGTCAGGTGGAAAAGGTCAGGGGAAAAATGTCAGGTGGAAAAGGATCAAGGCGTGAAAGACACGACCATCGAGCGTCATACCATCGCCGTGCTGGTAGATAACGAGGCCGGGGTTCTGGCCAGGGTCATCGGCCTGTTCTCCGGGCGTGGTTACAACATTGAAAGCCTGACCGTGGCAGAGGTGGATGCGACATCGCGGGTTTCGCGGATCACCATCGTGACCACGGGCACCTTGCAGGTGATCGAGCAGATCAAGGCTCAGCTCAATCGTCTCGTTCCGGTGCACAGGGTTTCCGACCTGACCCAGGATGGCCCCCATGTCGCCCGGGAGCTGGCCATGGTGAAGGTGCGCGGCAGCGGCACGAAACGGGTGGAATCCCTGCGGATCGCCGATATCTTCAGGGCCGGGGTGGTGGATTCCACGTCCAGTTCCTTCGTCTTCGAGATCACCGGTTCGACCGAGAAGATCGACGCCTTCATCCGCCTGATGGAGCCGCTCGGTCTGGTGGATATCTCGAGAACGGGCGTCGTGGCTATTGCCCGCGGCGACAAGCCCATCTAAAACACGGGCCAGCCCCTGCCGGCCCGCCACGGGTCTCGCGCGCAGGGATGGTGCCATTTCAGGGGAAGAAGAATCATGCGGGTTTTCTATGATCGCGATGCCGATGTCAGCCTGATCAAGAAGAAGAAGGTGGCCATTGTCGGCTATGGCAGCCAGGGACATGCCCATGCCCTGAACCTTCGCGATTCCGGCGTCAGGAACGTGGCGGTGGCCTTGCGGCCCGGTTCCGCCTCCGCCGCCAAGGCCAAAAAGGAAAAGCTGAAGGTGATGACCCCGGCGGAAGCGGCCAAATGGGCCGATATCGTCATGGTTCTGGTGCCCGACGAGCTTCAGGCCGATCTCTACAACCAGGATCTTCGCGATAACATGAAGCCCGGTTCGGCCCTGGCCTTCGCCCATGGCTTCAACATCCATTTCCAGCTGATCACGCCGCGTCCCGACATGGATGTGTTCATGATCGCTCCCAAGGGGCCCGGCCACACGGTCCGGGGCGAGTATGTGAAGGGCGGCGGCGTGCCCTGCCTGATCGCCGTCGAACAGGATGCGTCCGGCAAGGCGCATGAGATCGGACTGTCCTATGCCTCGGCCATCGGTGGTGGCCGTTCGGGGGTCATCGAAACCAGTTTCCGCGAGGAATGCGAAACCGATCTGTTCGGAGAGCAGACGGTGCTTTGCGGCGGGCTGACAAGCCTGATC
>JBJHAU010000026.1:0-14120 GCA_050480665.1 Alphaproteobacteria bacterium
GAGCCAGCCTTCGCCCCAGGTCCAGGATCCCTGGATCGGATAGATGAAGCCGGTCAGGATGATGCAGAAGATGAAGAACGGAAAGATCTTGATCCGTTCCGCAAGGGCGCCCGACACGATCGAACAGGCCGCCGCCACGAACACCATCTGGAAGAACCAGTCGGACATCACCGAATAGCCGGGTTCGATCACCTCGGCGATCATCGCCTCGGTGGGATCGTCGGCCCCGAGCAGGGTCAGTTCGGCGCCCGAGGTGTTGTAGAGCAGCGAGAAACTGCCGATCCAGCCATTCACATCGGTGTAGAGCAGGTTGTAGCCGATCAGATAGAACATCAGCCCGGCGATGGAATAGAGGGTGATGTTCTTGAGGCAGATGGTGGCGGTGTTCTTGGCCCGCACCAGCCCGGATTCGAGCATGGCGAAGCCGGCGGCCATCCACATCACCAGAAAGCCATGAACCAGGAAGGAAAAGGTGTTGAAGACGAACGCGGTTTCGGGATCCACCCCGGCCTTGGCCGGGGTCGCGAGAATCACCGTCCCGAGGACGAGCGACAGCGCCGCCAGGCCTGTTTTCTTGAACAACATGGAAGGACTCCTTTTCGGAAGGTCGCGCATCAGGGTCTAGAGCGCTTCGCCATCGGTTTCGCCCGTGCGAATCCGGATGGCATTGGTGATATCGAGGACGAAGATCTTGCCGTCGCCGATCTTGCCCGTCGCCGCAGCCTTCTGAATGGCTTCGACGGTGCGTTCGGCGAGGTCGTCGCTGACGGCGATTTCCAGCTTGATCTTGGGAAGGAAATCCACCGAGTACTCGGCCCCACGGTAGATTTCGGTATGGCCCTTCTGCCTGCCAAAACCCTTCACTTCACTGATCGTCATGCCCTGGATGCCCACTTCGGTGAGCGCCTCCCGGACGGGATCGAGCATGAAAGGCTTGATGATGGCCAGGATGAGTTTCATCACGGCACCCCTTTCGTTGTTTGTCGGGTCGCTCCAAGGCGACAGCATGTCCTACTCAAGGATCGTGCCGAAAAAGGGCCAACAGGAAAGTCACATTATTTCAAGAGGTTGCCTGATTCCTGCCTAAAACTTGAACAGATGCGCCCCCGCACGGGTGCCCTTAAAACAGGCAGTTTTGAAAAAAAGCCCAGGAATTAGGCAATCTGGGGTCTTTACCCTGCCCGACAACGGGGCCAGAGTGGGGCATGGGCGAGACAGAAAACAGGCACCCCTTTTCCGTGGCGGGTTCGCCGGGGTCTGGCGGCGAAGTGATCCGCCGCGACCTGGTGATCATCGGCGGCGGGCTGGTGGGGCTGAGCCTGGCTTCGGCCCTGGGCTCGGTCGGTTTCCGCGTGGCCGTGATCGATCGCGACGATCCCGCCGATCAGCAGGATGAAGGGTTCGACGGCCGTGTTTCCGCCCTGGCTCTGGCCTCCTGCCGGATGCTTGATGCGCTGGGGTTGTGGGCGCCCTTGCGGCCCGATGCCGAACCCATTCGCGACATTCGGGTGACCGATGGCGAGGCTCCCGTGGTTCTGCATTTCGATCATCGCGAACTCGGACAGGGCCCGCTTGGCCATATTGTCGAGAATCGCGCCCTGCGACGGGTGCTGTCCCACCGGGTGCCGGCGAGGGACGGGGTCGACCTGTTCGCCCCGGCCATGGTCGAGGAACTCGCCATCGGGCCCGATGCCGTGCGGATCCGCCTGAAGGACGGGCGGCGTCTTGCCGCCGCCCTCGTGATCGGTGCCGATGGTCGGGCGTCACTGGTGCGAAGGCAGGCCGGAATCGCCCAGACACGCTGGGCCTATGGCCAGACCGCCATCGTGACAACGGTGTGCCATGCCCTGCCTCATGAAGGGGTGGCCGAGGAACGCTTCCTGCCCGCTGGTCCCTTTGCCATCCTGCCCCTGCCCGATGATGAGGAAGGGCGGCATCGCTCCTCGCTGGTATGGACGGAAAGGGAGGATCGGGCCCCGGGCTTCCTGGCTCTCGAGGCGGATGATTTCGATCGCGAGATCGCCCGGCGCTTCGGCGATCATCTGGGCCCGGTTCACGCCCTGGGCCCGCGCTGGCGCTACCCGCTGGAGCTGTCGCTGGCGGAAGGTTTCATCGGCCCGCGCCTTGCCCTGGTGGGCGACGCCGCCCATACCATTCATCCCATCGCCGGGCAGGGCCTGAACCTTGGGCTGCGCGATGCGGCGGCTCTCGCCGAATGCCTTGCGGAAGGGATGCGCCTCGGGCTCGATCCCGGCGACGCCACCATGCTTCACGCCTATCAGCGCTGGCGGCGCTTCGACACGGTGGCCCTGGCGGCGACGACCGATCTTCTGAACCGCCTGTTTTCCAATGGCTGCGGGCCGATTGCCGGGCTCCGCGATCTGGGTCTTGCCCTGGCCAACCGGATCGGGCCGGCACGGCGCGGTTTCATGCGCGAGGCGATGGGGCTTGGCGGCGATCTGCCAAGGCTTCTTCGCGGCGAACCTCTCTCGTCCGGGGAAGGCGGGTCTCAGGGATCGCGGCTCAGCCCTTCCCGTTCCAGCGCCTTCAGATAGGTCGCCCAGCGGGAATCCGCCTCATCCCCGAGGCGTCTCAGGAAGGCCCAGGAGAACAGCCCGGTATCGTGGCCATCGTCGAACAGGATCCGGACGGCGTAATTGCCGACCGGTTCAAGATCGCGAATCCCCACATGGCGCTTGCCCGGCACGGTCACTCTCTGGTCCGGGCCATGGCCCTGCACCTCGGCCGAGGGACTCATGACCCGCAGCATCTCGGCGGGAAAGGTGAAGGTGACGCCGTCATCATAGCGGACGACAAGCTCGCGCCGTGCCCGGTCCAGCTCCAGTTCGGAAACCATCGCCGTGGCGTCGGACGGGGAAGAGGCTACGGCGGGGTCAGGGGTGTCGTGTCGGCTCATGAGGATAAAGCCTTCAGGATTCGGCCGGGCCGGGGGCGCCCGGACGCGTTGCCTCCGGGGTCGAATCGAGCGACCGGGCCTCGGATTCCAGCATGATGGGAATGCCGTCGCGGATCGGATAGGCGAGACCGGCCTGTTCGGAGACAAGTTCGCCCGCCTCGGCGTCGACCCGAAGCGGCCCCTTGGTCAGCGGGCAGACCAGAAACGCCAGAAGGCGGGGGTCGATGGCCCCGTGCCGCTCGGCCTGATCCCCGGCGGCGGGGGCATCATCGCCCGAAGGCAAGGGGGGCGGATCGGAGGGGGTTTTGGTCATGCGTGGGTCTCCGGGTTGAAGATCGCTGTCGGCCCCTGAAGGGGATGCGTTCAGTGGCGGGTGCCTTCGGGGCCGGGTTCGCCGCCGGTGCCGCCGCCGCTCATTTCCAGAAGGGTCAGGAGAATGTCGCCGCGCCGGCGGATGTCCTCGGCTTCCAGAAGGGCCTGCTTTTCGGACGCATCGAAGGGGCAGCCCATGGCAAGAAAGGTGATCAGGGCGTCATCGGGCATCTTGTCGACAGCGTTCCAGTTGGGCTCGATTCCGTTCGCCTTGAAGTAGGTGCCAAGGGCGGAAACCATGCGCTGGCGATCGATCAGCCCCGGGCCGGGGGGGTCGAGATCGGCCTGGTAGGGGGTATAGTCGGGACGAACCCTGCGATAGCCGCGCAGGGGATCGCATTCTTCCACGATGGTGAAGCGGGCGGTGCCTTCCAGGGTGATCAGGTAGCGGCCGTCGCTGGACTCGGCGAAGCTGACGATGCGCCCGGCACAGCCGACCGGGTAGACTTCGGGGCCGGCGGCGCCGATGCGGGCGATCTGCCCTGCATCCTGGCTGCCGGTAGGCTGGATCATGCCGATCATCCTCGTGTCGGACTTCAGGGCGTCGGCGGTCATGTTCAGGTAGCGGCGTTCGAAGATGTTGAGGGGCAGAACCCCGCCCGGAAGAAGAAGCACGCCGGAAAGCGGAAAGATCGGCAGGATGTCGGGCAGATCCTCGAAGGCGGGAGCAAAGGGACTTTTCTGGATCGACACGGGCTGGCCTTTCGGAACAGGACTCCGGGAAAAGAGGCCTGGGGAAGGAACAGGACGCCCCTAGGAGAACAGGACGGAAGAGAGCCGCTGGCGCCCTTCAAGGGTGGCCGGCGCCTCGCTGCCCCAGGCCTCGAACATCTTGAGCAGCTGAACCCGGGCGGCGCCTTCGTTCCAGTCGCGCTTGCGGCGCAGGATCTCGATCAGCTGATCGGTCGCGGCCTCCCGGTTGTTGGCGGCAAAATGGGCCAGCGCCAGATCGAAGCGGGCCTGATGATCGGCGGGGTCGGCGGCGATCCGCTGTTCCAGCCCGGCGATGCCGCCGGATGCGGCGCCGGCTTCGGCGGCGGCCTGTGCCAGTTCGAGGGCCGAATGAACGGCGGCCACCTCGGGATGATCCAGCTTGTCGGCGGGCACCTCGGAAATCAGCCCCCGCGCCGCTTCCGGTTCATCGGCGTTCAGATAGCAGCGGGCCAGCCCGGCCAGGGCCTCCACATGGGTGCCATCGGCTTCCAGAATCTGCGTGAAGAGCTGCATCGCCCGGGCATCCTCGCCGCCCTTCATGGCCTCGCGGGCGGCGGCAAGCCGCCCCTCGACGCTGTCATCCTCGCCATCGCCTGCATTGTCGCCGGCAAGCGCCGTGAGCTTGGCCACGAAGCTGCGCAGCTGGCTTTCGGGAACCGCACCGGCAAAGCCATCCACCGGACGGCCCTGGAAGAAGGCATAGACCATGGGAATCGACTGCACGCGAAGCTGGCCGGCCAGTTCCTGATTCTCGTCCACATTGACCTTGACCAGGCGAACCTTGCCCCGGGTTTCCGCCACCACCTTTTCCAGCATCGGCGCAAGCTGCTTGCAGGGCCCGCACCAGGGGGCCCAGAAATCGACGATCACCGGCTGTCGGGCGCTGCCTTCGATCACCGCGCTCATGAAGCCTTCGGTATCGACATCAATCGCCCCCGCGGCGCCATCGCCGGAAGATGTGGCCGGGGTGCCGGAAGGGTTCGCGTTGCCGTTGCCGATGATCACGTTCATGGTCTGTCCTGTTTCCTGTTTCCTGTTGTGCTGTTGTCCTGTCGGCCCGTTCGGCCTTCGGAAGAAAGGGGCCCCGGAAAGGTTCGCCCGGTCGGGGGCGGGTTCAGAGGCTTGGTCCGGTCATGGGTGCAGCCATGCTGCGGTTCGGCATCGTTCCGGAAGGGAAGACCTCCGGGATGGAAGAGACGGGCACGGGGCAAGCGGACAAGAGCGGCCCGACAATGGCTCGACAATGGCCCGACAGCGGCGCGCCCAAGACCCGGCTGCCCCGCCGGGACTTCCGCCCTAAAGATGGCGTTTCCGTGAGGGATGTCAACGCCAGCGGCCGCCGCCAGGGCGGGAAAAGGCGATGAGGGAAGGCTTCCCGGCGAGCTTCCCTGCACGGAGCCATGCACGGTCACAACCGGGGCCCCATGCGCGGCCTTGAAATCTTCACCGCTTTGGGTATGATCGCGGCCCCGCGGTCGATGCGTCCCGCATTGCCGCTGCCCGAGCGGGCGTAGCTCAGGGGTAGAGCACAACCTTGCCAAGGTTGGGGTCGTGAGTTCGAATCTCATCGCCCGCTCCATTTTCCGAAACCATACCAGCACCATGCCGGAACCGTGATCCGCGACGGGGGCTCCACGCCTCCTGCTCACGCCACCCCCTGCCCGCGCTCCGGATCATGCTGCCGGGGCAGTGGCCGGGTGTCACGGCCACTGCCAATCCAGAGCGGCCCGGGGAATGGGCAGATGCGCCACCACCAGATCCACCGAAAGGGTGAGGGCGATCGCCCCGATGATGGAAATCACTGTGCCGATCACCAGCGCGAGGGAGAGCACCTCATGCTCGCGGTTCAACATGGTGGAAAACAGGATACGGAAGATGGTGGACAATCTCTGGATCGGCGTCACCACCGTCACCGGGGCAATGGCCAGCGCCAGATAGCGGAACATCTGGGCCAGAAACACGAAGACCCCGGAGACCACGAACCAGCGCGCATTGTCGCGATCCATGGCGCGCACATGGGCCACCCGGCCCCTGGGAATCAGGAACAGCAGGAAGAACAGCGAGGCGGCGATGGCGGAAACAAGCCCTCCCGCCATGCTGGCATCGGCCATGTCCTCAAGCGCGAAACGAACCAGAACCGGCGATACGCCGTAGCCGGTCGCCGACATCAGGGCCCAGAAGATTCCTTCGGCCATTTTCGGGCGGAACGGTGGCGAAGCCGGTGTCCGGGCCGCTTCGGGCCTGTCCGGCACCGAGGGCGCCCCCGCTTCCGCTTCCGGTGCCGGGCGGGATCCGGAATCCTTCCCGCGTTTCGGGGCACGATGCGGCAGGGCGATCATCGGCCCGACCAGAATCAGCACAAGGCCGAAGATCTTCAGCGGGGTCAGGGTTTCGCCCAGAAGCAGGATGGCAAGTCCCAGCGCCACCACCAGATTGGCGTTCTGAAGCGGTGCCGAGAGATTCGCCCCCATCGCCTTGACCGAACGGTAGCCGCAATAGCGGCCCCAGACGAAATGGACGATCCCCGCCGCCGCCAGGGCGAAAAGGGCGGAAGGGCGGAAATCGCCGAGACGCCAGAGATGCCCGGTGGCCAGAGCCATCACCGCGAACAGGGGAATCGCGATGGGCACGGTGATCGCCAGGGCCTGAAACACGCTGCCGGAAATCATGCCCCTGCGGGCGCTGGCGGTGTTGAAGGCGAAGGTGGCGGCAGAAAGAAGGGCGTAAAGGGTGCCGAGCATGGCGGGATGTGAAGCCTGATTTGTGTTCTTGTCGGTCGTTGATTCGGCTCAGTATCGGCGAACAGTGCCGCAGGACAAGAAAAAAGCCCGGCCCCGGCCTATTCCCCCGATCATTGCAGGAATCGGCCTGTGATCCGTTTCGGTGCCAGGCCCGTAGATGAAGCAGCAATGGAGCCCCTTCCATTGTTCCTCCCTGTGACGCGACTGGCCGGGCCTTCGGGCCCGGCCTTTTTTCTTGCTTTCTTGCGAAGGCGGACGTCCTTTCGCACCCGCCCCGCGTGACGGCCAGAAATTCACGGCCCAGGGTGTTATGGCCAGGTCCAGTCCAGAAACAGGGCGGGCAGGGGAACGATATCGGCCACAAGCTCCACGGAAATGGCGAGCAGGATCGCGCCGAACAGGGACAGCACGATCCCCACGACCACCTTCCAGTCGAACACCTCGTGGCTGCGGTTCAGCAGCATCGAGAACAGGAAACGGAACACCAGGGAAAGCCTCTGGATCGGCGTCACCACGTTCACCGGGGCGATGGCCAGCGCCATGTACCGGAACACCTGGGCGAGAAAGGCGAAGAACCCGGAATTGAGAAACCAGGGCACGGCACGGCGATCGACCAGCAGCACATGGGCGAAGCGGCCTCCCGGGATCAGCATGATGGCGAACACCACCGTTGCCGCGAAATAGCCGATGAAGCCTCCGGCCAGACTTGCCCCGTTCTCTTCCAGTGCGTAACGCACCAGAACCGGGCTCAATCCGGTGCCGATGGCCGAGAGTGCGGCATAGGTATAGCCCTCGAGATAGCGCGGCTCGAAGGGGGGGGCCTTGGCGGTTGTGGACGGGGTCTCGCCTTTGCCGTCGGTGGTGCTTTGATCTTGCGCGGCGAGGGCCTCAGCCGGCTTTTCCTCTCCGGAGTCGTCCTTTCCGGTGTTTTCGTTCTTTCCGCCCTTGTTGCCGCTCTTCTTTCCGCGGCCCGAGATCATGATTGCCGGGCCGAGGAACACGAGGATGATGCCGATGATTTTCAGCGGGGTCAGGGTCTCGCCGAGAAAGATCATCGCCGTGCCCAGGGCGATCAGCACCGTCAGCTGCTGAACCGGACCGGCCAGGTTCGAGCCGATCGCCTTCACCGCCCGATAGGTGCAGGTTCGCGCCCAGTAGAAATGGATGATCCCGGCGGTGGCCAGGGCCACGGTCGGCCACAGGCCGAAACTGAAGATCGCCCCGATCTCGCCGCCGATCAGCGCGGCCATGAAGAACAGGGGCACGCCGATGGGCAGGGTAATGGCGATCCCCTGAAGCACGGTGGTGGAAATCATTCCCCGGCGCGCGCTGGCATTGTTGAAGCCGAAGCTGGCGGCGGAAAGAAGGGCGAACAGGGCACCGAGCATGATGGAACCGGCTCCTTGAATAGGGCTCTGCGAGGTGAGCTCAGCGAGGTGAACCGGGGGGCGTCCGTGGCCCGGCCGGAGGGATGGCGGCCATGATCCGGGCCATGGCCACCGGGGATGCGGGGCCCCTTGAGGGGTGCAAGGGGCTGCGAAGGATAAAGGAAAGCCCGGTGCGGGGAAAGCCCTGCGGGGGTGCTCTGTGGGGCGCCCTGTGGGGTGCATGGGCCCGGCCCCGAAGGCCGGGTTTGACTTGCCCGCGCCATCCCGTCACCATCGCCGGGCGCGACAGCATCTTCGGAATCCGGACGGCGGAATCAGGGGATTGCCATGTGGCGCGGGGAGGATGTGAGCATGCCCAGAAACGGACCCATCGACCGATCCACAAGCGGAGACGATGCCCGGAAGGACAGGCGTCGGCCGGCAGTTCCCAAGAGCGACGCGTGGATCGCAGCCATTGCGAAGCGGGCAGGGCAGGGGCTTCGCGGTGCGGCAAAAGCGCGCGTCGAGGCCTTCGTGCCGCTGTATTTCCGGGGGGTCGATCCCGAGGTGATCGCCCAGCGGGATACGGAATCCCTGGCCTGTGAAGCGAGCGCCTTTCTCGACTTTGGCGCACGCCGCAGGCCGCGCCAGCCGAAGATCCGGGTTTTCAATCCCGAAGAAGGCAGCCGCAGCGCCCATGGCGGCCATACGGTTGTCGAGATCATCAACGACGACATGCCGTTCCTCGTCGATTCGGTCACCGCCGCCCTCAACCGTTCCGGAATGACGCCGCGGCTGATCATCCATCCGGTTCCGGTCGTGAAGCGCGACCGCAGCGGACAGCTTCTGCGGATCGCCCCGCCGGGCGCGGCAGGCCCCGACTTCAGGCGGGAATCCTGGATTCACATGGTGATCGAGCGACAGGGCGCGGCGGTCGAGCTGGCCCAGGCCAGAAACCGGATCCGGGCCGTTCTCAAGGATGTTCGCGCGGCGGTGGAGGACTGGATGCCCATGCGGGCCCAGGTGGCGGAAATCATTCGCGGTCTTCCCACCGCCATCGAGGGCATCGACAGCGACGATATCGACGAGGCCCGCGATTTCCTGCGCTGGATCGACGACGATCATTTCACCTTCCTTGGCTACCGCCGCTACGATTTCTCCCATCCCCGTGCGGGGCGGCGCGCCAGCATTGTCGACGGCACGGGTCTCGGCCTGCTCCGCGATCCCGAGGTTCGGGTCTTTGCCGACGAGGAATCCGATGTTCTGGGAACGGCGCGCGTGTCCCTTGTCGATCAGGGGCTGATTTCCGTCACCAAGGCCAACCGCCGCTCCACCGTCCATCGGCCGGTGCACATGGATTCCATCGGCATCAGGATAGCCGGCCCCGGCGGAGAGACGGTGGGCGAGCATCGCCTGATCGGCCTGTTCACATCCCACGCCTACAATCTCAGCCCCCGCTTCATCCCGCTACTGCGCCAGCGCATCGGCCGGGTGATGGCGCGTTCGGGCTTTGATCCCGGAAGCCATGACGGCAAGGCCCTGCTGCACATTCTGGAAACCTATCCGCGCGACGAGATGTTCCAGATCGGCGAGGCGGAGCTTCTGTCCACCGCCATGGGCATCCTGCATCTTCAGGGCCGCCAGCGAACGCGGCTGTTCACCCGCCACGATCCCCTTGGCCGATTCGTGTCCTGTCTGGTCTTCACCCCCCGCGAGGAATTCGGCACCACCCTTCGGGAACGGTTTCAGGAGATTCTCTCGCGGGCGATGGGGGGCACGATCTCGGCCTTCTACATCCATATCGGCGACGAGCCTCTGGCCCGTGTCCAGTTCATCGTCAAGACCAGTCCGAAGGCGCCGCCCAGCTACGATCTGTCGGCGGTGGAACGCGATCTGGCCGCCGCCGCCCGCTCCTGGACGGATGAACTGCATGACCGGCTGATCGCGCTTCATGGCGAAAGCAGGGGTCTTGCGCTTTTCACCCGCTTCAGCCGGGCCTTTCCCTTTGCCTATCGCGACCGTTTCAGCCCTTCCCTTGCGGTCATCGACATCGACAAGATCGAGGCAGGGTCCGGGAAGGGGGTCATCGGCCTTAACCTCTATCGTCGTCAGGGTGCGGACGAGGATGATCTGCGCCTCAAGATCGTGCATCCGGGCGGCCCGCTTCCGCTGTCCGATGCCCTGCCGCTGCTCGAAAACATGGGTCTGCGGGTGATGGAGGAGGTGCCGTTCAGCGTCACCCCGTCCGGGGGCGAAGCGGTCTGGATCCATGATTTTGTCCTGCGCCGGCGGGCGGGCGGTGATCGGGGGGCGGCCTGTGGTGATTTTCCGGCCCTCAAGGCTCTGTTCGAGGAAGCCCTGTCCCATGTGTTCGGCGGCGCGCTGGAAAACGATGCCTATAACCAGCTGGTGCTGTCGGAAGGTCTGGACTGGCGTCAGGTCGGGGTGATCCGCGCCTATTCGAAATATCTGCGCCAGGTGCGGGTGCCTTTCAGCCAGGATTACATGATCGATGTCTTTGCCCGCAATCCGGGCTTTGCCCGCCGCCTCGTGGATCTGTTCGCGGTGCGGCACGATCCCGATCCGGCCATGCGAGGCCATGCCGAAAGCCGGGCGGTGACGCTGAAGGTCGCCTTCGAGGATGCCCTGGAATCGGTGCGAAGCCTCGATGATGACAGAATCCTGCGCCGGTTCCTGAATGCCGTTGCCGCCACCCTGCGCACCAACTTCTATCGCAAGGCCGAAGATGGCGGCCCGCGTCCCTGCCTTGCCCTGAAATTCGATTCGGCGGCGCTCGACGGGCTTCCCCTGCCGCGTCCCTGGCGTGAGGTGTTCGTCTACAGTCCGCGCATGGAAGGGGTGCATCTTCGCGGCGGCCCGGTGGCGCGCGGCGGCATTCGCTGGTCCGACAGGCGGGAAGATTTCCGCACCGAGATCCTCGGGCTGATGAAGGCCCAGATGATCAAGAATGCGGTGATCGTTCCGGTCGGGGCCAAGGGCGGGTTCGTGGTCAAGAGACCGCCGGCAGACGCAGGGCGCGAGGCCGTTCAGGCCGAAGGGGTGGCCTGCTACCGGCTGCTGATCCAGGGCCTTCTGGATGTGACCGACAATCGTGTCGGCGCCAGCGTGGTGCCCCCGCCCGATCTGGTGCGCCACGATGGCGATGATCCCTATCTGGTGGTGGCGGCCGACAAGGGCACCGCAACCTTCTCGGATATCGCCAATGCGCTCTCGCGCGAGAACGGTTTCTGGCTCGATGATGCCTTCGCCTCGGGCGGGTCGGTCGGGTATGACCACAAGAAGATGGGGATCACCGCGCGGGGTGCCTGGGAATCCGTCAAGCGTCATTTCCGGGAAATGGGCCGCGACATCCAGTCCGAGCCGTTCAGCGTCGTCGGTGTTGGGGACATGTCGGGCGATGTGTTCGGCAACGGGATGCTTCTGTCGCGCCAGACCCGGTTGGTCGCCGCCTTCAACCATCTGCATGTCTTTCTCGATCCCGATCCCGATCCGGTGCAATCCCTGCGCGAACGAAGGCGGCTGTTCCGAAGGGCCCGATCAAGCTGGAGCGATTACGATCCATCCTGTCTTTCGCCGGGTGGCGGGGTGTTCGAGCGCAGTGCGAAGTCGATTCCGCTTTCTCCGGAAGTGCGCACCCTTCTCGGCGTGTCTCATGCCGCCATGGCGCCCGAGGATCTGATCCGCGCCCTTCTGTGCCTGCCGGTCGATCTGCTCTGGTTCGGCGGGATCGGCACCTTTGTGCGGGCCCGTCACGAATCCGATGCAGAGGTCGGTGATCGCGCCAATGATGCGGTGCGCGTCTGTGGCGCCGATCTCGGCTGCAAGGTAATCGGCGAGGGGGCCAATCTCGGGATGACCCAGGCCGGGCGGATCGAGTATGCCCGCGCCGGCGGTCGGCTGAACACCGACGCCATCGACAATTCGGCCGGCGTCGACTGCTCGGATCACGAGGTCAACATCAAGATCCTGCTGACACCGCTCGTGGCCGAGGGCCGTCTCGCCATGCGTGAACGCGACAGGCTTCTGAAGGCGATGACTGACGAGGTGGCAAGCCTCGTCCTTCGGGACAATTACGACCAGACTCAGGCGCTCGGGATGGTTCTTTCCAGTGCGGCCCCGCGTCACGCAAGCCTGGTGCGGCTGATCAGGGCCCTGGAACGGGCGGGCCGGCTCGACCGCAAGGTCGAGGGCCTGCCCAACGATGAAGCGCTGGAAGCCCTGGCCGCTGCGGGCAAGGCGCTGACAAGGCCGGAGCTCGCGGTTCTGCTGGCCCATGCCAAGCTGATGGCGAACGATGCCCTGGCCGCCACCGATCTTGCCGAGGATCCGTTCCTGGCCCGTGATCTTCTGGCGTATTTTCCGGCACCCCTGCGGAAAGCCTGGCCCGAGGCCATTGCCGCGCATCGCCTGCGCCGCGAACTGATCCATACCGCCCTGGCCAACCAGATCGTCAACCGGGCGGGGCCCGACTTCATCACCGATCTTCAGCAGCGCAGCGGGGCCGATGCGGCGGCCGTGGCGCGCGCCTTCCTGGTGGTGCGCGACGGCTTCGACTGTCCCGCCCTCTGGGCCCGGATCGAGTCGCTGGACAACAAGGTTCCGGCCCATGTTCAGACCGCGATGCTGCGCGATCTTCGTGATCACCTGGAAACTGCCGTGCTCTGGCTGTTGCGTCATGGCGACCATCCCCTGTCCCCGGCCGAGGACATCGCCCGCATCCGTCCGGGGATCGAATCCCTGTGCGAATCGCTGTCTTCCGCCGTCACGGCCGAGACGAAACTCGTCCTCGGCCAGCGCCGCCTGGCCCTGACCGGAGAGGGCGTGCCGAAGGATCTGGCGGGAAGGATCGCGGTGCTTCCGTTCCTTGCGCCGGCCTTCGACATCCTGCGTCTTGCCCGTGATGGGCAGGACTCGATTCCTGCCGTTGCCCGGCTCTATTTCCATCTGGGAGGCCGGTTCGGTTTCGACTGGCTCTCCGCCGCTGCCGCGCGGATCGAACCGACATCCTCCTGGCAGCGCCAGGCGCTCGAGGCCATGGCCGACGAGGCGTCGCGCCTTCTCTGCCGTCTCGCGACCCAGGTGATCGATCTTGCCGGCGTCAGCCCGGCTGCGGATGCCCTGATCGAAGCCTGGAGCGAGGCAAGGCAGGCGGATGTGGTCCTTCTCGAATCCCTGATCGACGAGGCGCGCAAGGCGGATGGTGCGGACATAGCGATGCTGACCGTGATTCTGGGACAGATGCGCCGCCTTGCCGAACGCTGAGAGCGCCGCCATGGCCCCTCTGCTTCCCGGCGCCGACCGCCGCGCCCGCATCTCCTGGTGTCTTTACGACTGGGCCGAATCCGCGTTTCCCGCAGTGATTCTCAGCTTCGTCTTCGCCGCCTATTTTACCCGGGCGGTGGCTGCGGATCCGATCTCCGGCACGGCGGCCTGGGGATGGGCGATGACCGGTTCGGCCATCGCCATTGCTCTCGCCAGCCCGGTCTGCGGGGCGATCGCCGATCGCAGGGGGGCCCGCAAGCCCTGGCTGGGCAGCTTCAGCCTGCTCTGCATCCTCTGCTGTTTTGCGCTGTGGTGGATCGAACCCCGGCCCGACCATGTCCTGATGGCGATGCTGCTGCTGGCGCTTGCCAATTTCGGCTTCGAGCTGGCCACGGTGTTCTACAACGCCATGCTTCCCGACATCGTTTCCCGCGATCGTCTGGGCAGGCTTTCGGGCTGGGCCTGGGGGCTTGGCTATATCGGCGGGCTTGCCTGTCTGGTGATCGCCCTGTTCGCCTTCATCCAGGCGGAAACGCCGCTTTTCGGGCTGTCGCGCGAGACGGCCGCCAACATCCGTATCGCCGGCCCCTTGACCGGGGCATGGTATGCCCTGTTTGCCCTGCCCCTGTTCCTTTTCGTGCCCGACCGCCCCACCATCGCCGGGCCGGGAGTGTTCCGCGCCATGCGCGAGGGCCTCGGCCAGCTGGTGCGGACGCTTAAGGGGAT
>JBJHAU010000027.1:0-13848 GCA_050480665.1 Alphaproteobacteria bacterium
CATCAAGACCTTGAATACTCTGTTAACCTTGATTCCCGTCTCGATCCGCCGCCGGTTTCAAGGTTCAGGCCCCCTTGCCGGGCGCCGCCCTCTCGCCCGTCTTGTGGCCGGTCTTGTGAAAGCCCATCGCTTCGGAGGAGGATCGGCCACCGGCGCGAAGATCCTCGCGGGTTTCATAATTGATGTGCTTGATGGTGTCCTGCGAGCCCGACCGGTTGCCCATCAGCACCATCGGCCCGGATCCCGAGTTTTCGAGGCTGTAAAAGGATCCTCCCCGGATCAGCGCCACCATGCCGGGGGCAAGGGTGGCCTTGCCGCCATCGGGAAAATGCATCGTGCATTCGCCTTCGATGCAATAGAAGGTCTGATCCTCGTTATGGCAGTGCATGTCGTCCTGTGCGCCGGGATCGGGATAGACATGCACCCAGGCGTGCATCTTTCTCGTGTTCATGACCACCGTGCGCTTGCCCTCGCGCCGGGCCACTTCCCTGCAGTCGATGATGTCTATGCTCATGATCGCGCCTCCTTATGCCTCCCTTGTGGGAGCATCAAGACTAGACTCATGATACGCAACCATCAATGGCCACAGGAAAGAATGGCCACGGGAGAAGAACAATGCAGCAGGCAGGAATGCTACGCAAGAATGGCGGAATCGGTGGATGACAGACCCGGGCGAAGCCCCTACTCTGACATCTCGTCTGACACTTGCTCCCACCCCCGTCTGACGCCAGACTGACCACCGTCTGAAACCCTGTCTGACGCAGTGGGCCGGCCCCTGCGATAGCCCACCCGCGCCGCGGCGGCCTTTTCCCGGAAGGAGACCCTCATGACCGACATCCATTCCCCCGATCTCGACGATGCCATCGAGGAAGCGGGGCAGGCCATCGTTCGCGATCATTTCCGTCCCGGAGACATCTGCGTAGTCACCGGTGCCGCCCGTGGCTTCGGGCGTTTCATCGCCCTGCGCCTTGCCCGCGAGGGCGCGCGCCTTGCCCTGTGGGATGTTCTCGACGAGGAGGTGGAAAAGACCGCTGCCCGATGCCGGGATGCGGGAGCCGAGGCGGAATGTTTCCATTCCGACATGGGCGATGTCGCCAGCATCCGCGAAGCCGCAGACCAGACAAGACAACGGTTCGGCACCGTCTATGCCGTGATCAACAATGCCGGAATCAACCCTCGCGAAAAGGCGATCGAGGTCAGGCCCGAAACCTGGGATCGAACCCTCAACATCAACCTGCGCGGCACCGTGTTCTGCGCCCAGGCCTTCGCCCCGGACATGATGGAAGCCGGGCGCGGGGCGATCATCAACATGGCCTCCGGCCGGGCCGTGGAACCCACCCCGGAAGGGATTCACTACGCCGCATCGAAGGCGGGGATCGTCTCCGCCACCAAGACCATGGCCTATGAATGGGGGCCGGCGATCCGGGTGAACGCGATCATTCCCGCCGCTTCGGAAACCCGTCAGCCGCTGGAAGCCGCCGGTGTCACGCTGGAATCGCTGCGTGAACGCGGCCTTTCGACACCGATGCGGCGGGTGGGCCATCCTGCCGACATCGCCGGGATGGTGATGCTTCTGTTGAGCGAGGATGCCGCCTTCATCACCGGCCAGTCGATCGCCTGCAATGGCGGGCGGATCATGCTTCCCTGAGGCAAAGCGCGGCAGGCACGCCGGATTCGGGCCAGATTGGGGCCAGATTGGGGAAGGAGCGGAGCATGCAGAACCGTTGTCTTGGCAGGGGCCCCTTGGGGAAGGCGCAAGGCCTGTCCGTTTCCGCCATCGGGCTGGGCGGTCGCAGGATCTCCGATCCCCATACGGAGACGCAAAAGGATGAGGCCCTGGCTCGCGCCCTCATCGATCGCGCCCTCGAAGGCGGGCTGACCTTCATCGACACTGCCGACAGCTATGCCGACGGCGAGAACGAACGCCTGTTCGGCCGACTGCTGGAGGGACGGCGGGACAAGGTGGTTCTGGCCACCAAGTTCGGGATGCGCCGGAACGCGGAGGGCCAGCGCATTCTCTGTGGACGCCCGGACTATGCCGTGACCGCCTGCGAGGCGAGCCTTGCCCGCCTCAGGACCGATGTGATCGACCTCTATTACCTGCACCGTGTCGATCCCGAGGTGCCCATCGAGGACAGCGTCGGCGCCATGGTTCGGCTGAAGGAGCAGGGCAAGATTCGCCATATCGGCCTTTCAGAAGCCGGGCCGGAAACCCTGCGCCGGGCCTCGGCGGTTCACCCCATCACCGCTCTGCAAAGCGAATACAGCCTGTGGATGCGCGATTACGAAAACGATACCCTGCCCGTCTGCCGGGAACTGGGCATCGGACTTGTCGCCTATTATCCTCTCGGCCAGGGTTTTCTGGCGGGAGCGATCCGCGCCCTCGACCGGCTGGGGCCCGAAGACAGCCGCCGCCGCAACCCGCGATTCCGGCCGGAAGCCATCGGCCCCAATCTGGAACGGCTTCTCGCCCTGAACGAGATCGCCCTGAGCCTCGACCCCGGCCCCGGACACGACCCCGGACACGACCCCGGGCACGGGCGCGAACACGGGCGCGGAACGAGGCAGGGCATCACCCTCGCACAGCTGGCCCTCGCCTGGATCCTGCACCAGGATCCGGATTACACCGTGATCCCCGGAACATCGCAGATCGCGAATCTGGAAAGCAATCTGGAGGCCGCAGCGATCACGCTGACTCCCGACCAGCTTCGCCGGATCGACGCGCTGTTCCCGAGGAAAGGCGTTTCCTTCGGTGATCAGGAACCGCGCGCCCGCCGTCCCGGCCTCAACGCCTGATCCCCGGCCTGCCCCGGATTCCAGCAATTTGAGATAAATCCGCCACGATTGTCTTTGACGAAGCGCGGGAAGGCAGGTCTCATCCCCGGGCAAGCGTGAAGAGCCAGGCGGTCGCCTCCGGAACAGCCGACACCAGGTAGGGAGGCCCGGGGCGGCCGCCAGATCCGTTTGCTCCACCTTCCCCCTCTTGCTTGGCCCTCCCCCCTTCGCCCCCTTTCCCCATGTTTTGGCGCGATGGGCCGCGACCGCAGACCGGAAGGCATACCGGATTCCCACTGGTATCGCTGCTGAAGCGATTCTAGACTTCTCCCCGATAAAAAGAAGCAGCTTCGGATCGGCCCCATGGCCATCCGTGGTAACCAGGGAGAACCATCACGATGCAAGACTCGACCTGCTTTGCCTTTGCCATGCGCCGACAGGGCGCCATGCGCAACATCACCCTGTCTCTGGCCTGCGCCAGTGTTCTCGCGCTCGGGGCCATGGGCGCCGGATCCGGGGCCCATGCCCAATCCTTCTATGAGGGAAAGACCCTTCGCCTGATCGTCGGCACCGCGGAAGGCTCCGGTGTCGACATTCTCGCCCGGATCACCGCGCGCAATCTCGGCCGCCACATCCCCGGCTCGCCCGGCATCATCGTGCAGAACATGCCCCAGCCCCAGGCGATCGCAGCGGCCAACCACATCTTCAATGTTGCCGAACCCGACGGGCTGACCATCGGCGCGGCTTCCGCCGGGCTGTTCAGCCGCGCCATTTCCCAGCCCAATATCCGTTTCGATCTGGAGAAGTTCACCTGGCTCGGCAATCTGTACAGCGCCACTGTCCTGTTCTGGATGCGCACGGACTTCCCCTGCCAGACGATCGAAGCCCTGCGCACCTGTTCCCAGCCGCTGAAATTCGCGGCCACCGCCCGTGGTTCGACCGGATACGGGCTGGTGCCGGAACTGCTGAAGGATGCCCTTGGTCTGAACGTGGACATCATCTACGGCTACAGGACAAGCGGGATCCAGATTGCCCTTGAACAGGGGGAAGTTCAGGCTTCCGGCGGGGATGTGATCGGATTCTTCGGAGGACGCCCGCTCGAGATGATGAAAAACAACGAGGTCAGGATTCTCGTGCAGGTCGCAGGCCAGCCCAATCCCGATCTCGCCCCCTACAATGTGCCATGGGTGATGGATGTGGTGCCGGAGTCGCACAAGGGCCTGTTCCAGATGGTCAATCCGATCATCGATCTGGCGCGGCCCTATTTCGCCCCGCCCGGCCTTTCTGCGGAACGGGCGGCGACACTGCGCCATGCCTTCGATGCCCTGGCCACCGATGCCGCCTTCAACGGGGAAGTCCGGCGCGTGGCCAGCATCGATCTTTCCTACACGCCCGGTCTGGAGATGAATACCGCCATCACCGCCATGCTTGATCAGCCCGAAGCGATCAAGTCCAGGGTGGTCGACCTTCTGACCAGCCGTTGATACGGTTTCACACCGCATCCGGCCCGGTTACCGGTGCCGGTGCGGTGTGGACCGATCCCGCCAGCCCGGGCCCATGTCCGACAATCCTCACCGGTCCCGACCGGTGCAACAGGGGAACCCTTCATGCCATCCTCAGCAGAACGCGAAAAACGGCTCGCCATCCTTGAACGCATGCTGCGCATGCGACGCTTCGAAGAAGAGGTACTGCGCCTTGCCCAGACCCATCCCGAGATCGGTCGCCAGCATCTTCATATCGGCCATGAGGCCACCGGGGCCGCCGTGATCGCCGCGCTCGGACCCGACGATCTTCTTCATACCACCCATCGCAATCACGGCTATCTGATCGGCCGGGGCGCCGATCCCGGACGCGCCTTCGCCGAAATTCTCGGGCGGCGCGATGGCCTGAACGGCGGGCGTGGCGGTCCCTGGCACCTGTGCGACAGGGCAGCGGGTTTCCAGTCCACCTCGGCCATGGTTGGCGGCTCGGTCGGCCTTGCCATCGGGGCGGCCCTTGGCCTCAAGACCCAGGGCAGCAAAGGAATCGGCGTTGCCCATTTCGGCGATGGAACCCTTGATGAAGGGATCTGCTTCGAGTCCTTCAATCTGGCCTCGATTCTGGATCTTCCGGTTCTGTTTCTGTGCGAGAACAATGCCAAGGAAGGGCAGCGCCCCTCTTCGATGCTGGCGGCAAAGGCCCTGCGCGACCTGCCTCAGGCCTTGCAGATTCACTGCATCGTCGTCGATGGCCGCATGGCCGATGCGGTCGCGGCAGCCGCCGACGAGGCGGTAACCCGTATCCGCAACACCGGCAAGCCCGTGTTCCTGCAGGCCAATCTGGAACGCTGGCCCGGATCCCACCAGCTGAAGCCCGAATTCCCGACCGGGGTTACCGATCTGTCCCTCGCCTGGGATGAGGGACGAATCGAAGGCAAGCATGCCGAATGGACCCGCGATCACGACGGGGTTCGCCTGTTCACAAGAAAGCTGCTGGAGGATGGCGTCATCGATCGCCAGGGGATTCTGGAGATGGATGCCAGGGTTCTGGATACCATGGCCAGGGCCCGGGCTTTCGCCGAGTCCAGCCCTCTCCCGGACCCCGCCACCGCCACCGAACTTGTCTTTGCCGAGGATACGCGCCCATGAGTGCCAAGCCAGAGAGTGCCAAGCCGGAGAGCTCCAATCAAAAGAGTGCCGCACACAGGCCATCTTCACCCGGAACCGACCGGCCTGCGGGCTCTGCGATGACCCGCATGACCCATGCCGAAGCCATCGCCGGAACGCTGATGGAGATGATGGAATCGGATCCCCGGTTTTCCATCATCGGCCGGGGCATCCTCGGCCATGGCGCCCAGGCTCATCATGATCATGCGCTGATGACCCGGTTCGCCGACCGGATCATCGATCCGCCGACGTCGGAAGGCGCGGTGGCCTCCATGGCGATCGGGGCTGCCATGTCTGGCCTGCGCATGTTCCTGCATTTCGGAACGGCCAGCTTCGCCCTCGAAGCCTGGAACCAGATCGTGCACGAAGCCGGCACCGCCCATTCCATGTCGGGTGGGCAGATCAAGGTGCCGCTGGTGATGCACATGTTCCACGGCCTGCGCGGCGGCGGAGCCGCCCAGCACTCCTTCAGTCCCCAATCCATGCTGGCCAACGTGCCGGGGCTGAAGCTGATGATGCCGACCACACCCGCCGATGTGAAGGGCATGCTTCGGGCGGCGATCCTGTGCGACGACCCGGTTCTGTTCGTCGATCACGGGGCGCTTCTCGGCACCGAGGGCGATGTGCCCGACGAGCCCTATCTGCTTCCCCTCGGAACCGCGAGGATCGCGAGGGAAGGGCGCGACATCACCATCGCTGCCAGCTCCCGCGCCGTTCTCTGGGCGCTCGAAGCGGCCGCTGAGCTTGCCCGGGACGGTATCGACGCGGAAGTGTTCGATGCCCGCTCTCTCGTGCCCTTCGATAAGGACAGCCTGCTCGCCTCGGTTCGCAAGACCGGCCACCTTGTCACGGTGGACGAGAGTCCCCAGATGTGTTCCATCGGTTCCGAAATGGCGGCGATCGCGGCGGAAGGCGCCTTCGATGCCCTGAAAGCGCCGATTCTGAGGGTCGCCCGGCCGGCGGCTCCGGTTTCCTTCTCGCCTCCGCTGGAAGCGGCGCTGACACCGGGACCGGAGCTGATCGCCGCCACGGCCCGTCGTTGCCTCGGCCGGTAAGCTCGGGAGACAGTCCCGGCGCCTGACCGCCGGGGCCTGTTTCCGGAACGCCGCCAGAACAGGCGCGTTCCGCCGAAAGAGGAGGAATGGCAGCAATGTCCGATGCGTTGAGCGAAAAGGTCTGCACCCCCTGTCAGGGTGGGGTTCCCCCCCTGGGCGAGGCCGAGGCCCGCCGGTTTCTGGACCAGGTTCCGAAATGGGAGCTGACCGATCAGGCCACCTGGCTCAGGCGCTCCTTCGGCTTCGGAAACTTCGTCGAGTCCCTTGCCTTCGTCAACGCCGTCGGCGCCCTGGCCGAAGCCGAGGGGCACCATCCCGATATCACCTTCGGATGGGGCTATGCCGACATCGCCCTGCAAACCCACAAGATCAAGGGGCTGCACGAGAACGACTTCATCCTGGCGGCCAAGATCGACGGCCTGGCGGAAGCTTCGGGCTGAACCGGATTCAGCTGAACAGCCCTTCCCGGCGTTCGTTCAGTTCCACCTCGAAGCCATCGGGATCGAGAACCATGGCGATCAGGCGGTTGGAACCGCCTTCGGGCGCCTTCATGGGCATCTTGAAGCGCACCCCCGCCGCGATCAGTTTCCGGTTCAACGTTTCGAGGTCGCTGACCGCAATGGCGACATGACCAGCCCAGGGCTCGCCGACGCCTTCGCTGCCGGCGATCAGTTCCAGCACGGGATGGGTTCCCTCATCCCCATAGCCCACATAGGCGATAGCGGGCCCTCCCGGCTGCCGCCGCTCGCGCACCACCTGCATGCCGAGAAGCCCGGTATAAAAGGCGACCGAACGGTCGAGATCGGCCACCGGCAACATGGTATGACGCAGGCGGAAGGCCAGCGGCGCATTGTTGTCTGGTTCTGTCATGCCTTTTCCTCCCCGTGATCGCCCCCCGGGGGCTCATTCCCAACTGAGAGCGTTATCGCTCCAGCCCCTTTGTCCCTGACCTTCGCTGCGGGAAAGCCGCGCGCGGAAACGCCCCTTCCAGCTTTCCGACAGGGGATCGAGCGCCACCATCCGTTCGAGAGCGGCGGGATCGGCACCCTTGTCGGCCCACAGGGACAGAACCTCGGCAACACTGATCCTGCGAGGGTCACGGGCGGCGATCTCCACGGAATCTCCCGCCGCGATCCGCCCTTCGCGAAGCACACGGAAATAGTAGCCGACCGTTCCCTGCCGGGCAAAGCGCCGGGGCAGATCCGGATCGTCGAACTTCATCGCCAGCTTGTGACAGGGGGTGCGCGGCTCGCTGATCTGAAGCCGGGTCTCACCAATGGCCAGCGTATCTCCGATGCAAAGATCGGATTCCGTCAGCCCCTCGCCTTCCAGGGTCAGATTCTCGCCGAAGGCCCCCATGGGCAAGGGCGCGCCGCCAAGATCGGACTCCCAGAACGGGTAATGCGCCAGGGGATAGGCATAGACCGCCATGTCCGGGCCGCCATGGGTCTTGAGATTGGCCTGGGCATCGCCTTCCAGATTCAGGCGGCCAAGGAGAACAGGCCCCGAAACCGGCGTCTTGAAGATCGCCGTTTCATAGGCACGGCCACGATAATGCACGGCACGGGGGCGGCCTACGCAGACAGCGGCAACCCGCATGGACGCTGCCGGAACGGCGCTAGAGCCGGACATTCCACGAAGCCGGCAGGGCGCCGCTTTCCCTGCCCTGGTTGACATAATAATTCCACATCTTGGCGATGTGATGGGTGCGATCCTCGTACTGGCCGACCCGGGCAAGATCGTCCGCCGTCAGCGGTTCGATATCGCTTCCGAAGGCGAGCGCTTCCTTGAGCGCCCTGAGGTTGTCCTCGAAATGCACGGTGTCGACAAGAATCGCCGGCGCCGATTCGGAAACCAGCACAAGGCCATGGGCCCGCAGCAGAAGGGCGTGGGCCTCGCCCAGCGCATCGGCCAGGGCCACGCCGTCGGCGACGGTCTTGATGTGCCCGACCTCACGCATGATGGGGATGCCGGAGGCCCAGCGCGAGGCATGAAAATCCATGATCGGCACGCCGCGCCCGCGCACCATGGTGACCGCCGTCGCCAGTTCCATGTGATTATGGATCACCGCGCCGACATCGGGACGCTTGCGGTAGACCTCGGTATGAATCACCAGCTCGCTCGGCGGCTTGTCCTGCCCTTCCAGAACCTTGCCGTCGAAATCGACCAGAAGGACGCTGTCGGGCGTGACCTCGGCACGGCTCTGGGTCCGGGGCTGGATGTAAAGGGTGTCCGTTCCCGGAACCCGGGCCGAGACATGGCCCGAATAGTGCAAAACGCCCATCATGTTCAGAAGCCGCGTGCAGGCCGCGACCTGGGTTCTGAGCGCCTCTCCGGAATTGGACATCGTGATCGCGGTTGCCATGGTACAGCCTTCCTTCTCTCGGTCGCGGAATGTATCGGTCTGTTCTTCTAGCCTGTCCGTCACCGGGCAACAAGACTCCTGCTCAGGCGCGCCCTGCCGCCTTGCGGGTCACGAACCAGGCCGAACCGAAAATGATCGCCGCCCCGAACCAGGTCCAGATTTCCGTCCCCTCCCCGATCAGGATCAGGGCGAGGAAGGCGGTGAAGGGCAGACGCAGGAATCCGAAGGGGCCCACAAGGGTCGCTTCGGCGTGGCGGTAGGCCCGGATCATGCAGTAGGGGGCCGCCGTGCCCACGGCCGCCACCAGAACAAGCCCCGGCAGATCCTGCCAGCCCGGCCAGACCCAGACCCAAAGCGAAGGAATCAGGGAAAAGGCGGCCAGCATCGCCAGATAGTAGAAGGTGGTGGTCGAGGCTGCCTCGGTCTGGCCCAGAACCCGGGAATACATGGCGACACCGGCATAGAGGAAAGCCGATCCCAGAACCATCAGCCCCGGCCAGCCCAACGGCTCGATCCCCGGCCTCAGGATGATCAGAATCCCTGCAAATCCGGCCAGAAGCCCCAGCAGGCGGGCAGGCCCGGGTTTCTCCCCCAGAATCAGCACGGCCAGAAGAGCGGCCATCAACGGCTCGGTGAAATGCAGGGCCACCGCCTTGGCCAGCGGCATCGCCGCCAGGGCCGCGAACCACAACCACATGCCGATGAAATTGGCAAGATTGCGCTGAAGGTGAAGCCCGATCCTGCGGGTCTGCAATCCGCCGAACCCCCGCCAGAAAAAGAAGGCAAGAAAGGCCAGCAGGCCCAGGGCGTTGCGGAAGAACACGATCTCGATGATCGGCAGACGGTCGGAAAGCATCCGGACCGCAATCGGCACGACGGAATGAAGAAGGGCCGCCGCCGTGGCCCAGGCCGCGCCGAGAAGCACGTCGCGCCGGGTCATGCGCTCCGCGAATCTCTGCGACAATGGAGCCATCAGGCAGCTTACCCTGCCCTTCGGGCCCTTGAACACCGTGTTTTTTTCTTCCCCTTCCCCGTCGTCATCCCCCTTCCGCCACATCCTGCGCCCCCATCGATCACGGCACCGTGATCATCCCTGCCATGCCCTGCTGCGGGCTTAGGCCCCGGTTTTCGCGCTTTTCCGGCGAAAGGCACGCAAAAGGCGCCGCTTCAGCCATCACGGAACTTCACGCCACGATCACGCGCATTCTACCCGGCTTGATTTCCCGAACCCCCCGTCGCGGCGCTAACGTTCCCCCATCGCGAAGCCACGGCCCATCCGGCCCGACCGCGCCAACCGAAGCCAAGGAGTGAATCATGAAAACCCTTTCCACCCTCTCCATCGCCGCCATCACCGCCATCGCCACCGTTGCCTTCATCCAGGCTCCGGCCCTCGCCAAGGGCGGCCCCCATGTCTCCGATGTCGACGCCGCCTTCAACAGCGACGACATCTTCACCCCGCGCCTCGTTCACAGAACGAATCCCGGCGTCACCATCATCACCGGAAGCCCGGCAGGTCAGCACAAGCGCGATTACGAGCGCGACCTTGCCTTCGGAAGCGACGACATCTTCACCCCGCGCCCGCTCGGCAAGGAAGTCGGCGCCACCACCATCCGGAGCGATGTGGTCGGCGATCATGGCGGCGGATCTCAGAGGTTCCCCGGAGCCTACAGCCACTGAGGCCCTCCCCCCGATGGCGGCGCGGGGCCTCCCCTGACCGGGCCCGTCCCTGCCCCCCGGGCGCGCCACGCGCCGCCATCCCCCACCACCGCGGAGAATCCTCCGAATCCTGAAGCCTTGATCGCTTTCTCTTCTCCCCCATCCGATCGACACCCAAACCGGGGCCGCCCAAAGGCGGCCCCCTCTGCCTGCGCGCATGAACCCGGGCGAGGAAGATCAGAAAAAGATCATGGGTGTTGGGAATAGGGGGGTGGGAATGGGGCTTAGGGAAAGGCAGGAAACTTCGCTAGAATGAGGTATGTGCGAACTTCTCGGCATGAGCGCGAATACCCCCACCGATATCCGCTTCAGCTTTTCCGGGCTGATCGAACGCGGAGGCCGCACCGGGCCGCACCGGGACGGCTGGGGCATCACCTTTCATGACGGCCGGGGATGCCGCAGCTTTCACGATCCGGAACCGGGCTACCGTTCGCAGATCGCCCGGCTGATCAAGGATCATGCCGTTCGCAGCCGCCATGTGATCTGCCATATCCGCAAGGCGACCACGGGCCGGGTCTGTCTGGAAAACACCCATCCCTTCATCCGCGAACTCTGGGGCCGCAGCTGGAGCTTCGCCCATAACGGCCGCCTGCCCGGGGTGAAGCGCCTGCCGCTCGGCCTGTATCGGCCGATCGGCACCACCGACAGCGAACATGCCTTCTGCTGGATGATGGAGGCGATCAGAACCGCCTTTCCCGCACCGCCACGCTCCCCGCGCCCCCTGTGGCGGCTGGTCGCGGACCTCGCCGGTCGGCTGAACCGGCTTGGCCCGTTCAACATGATGCTGTGCGATGCCCGTGTCCTCTACTGCCATTGCGCCACCGATCTCTCCTGGATCACCCGGCAGGCCCCTTTCGGCGAGGCGGAGCTGATCGACGCCGAGGTACGCGCCGATTTCGCACGCCTGGCCGGCGAGACCGATGTGGTCACGGTGATCGCGACCCGCGCCCTGACCCGCAACGAGTGCTGGAACAGGATGGCGCCGGGCGAGTTCATGGTTTTCCGCGACGGTCTGATCCAGGCCCGCTCGAAAGCCTCGCAACGGAACGAAATGGCGGTTGTGCCCACCGCCACATCGGGATAGTTTCTCGCGATTTCCTGTGGTCTTCAAACAGCATGCGGACCGCGTTTCCCCTACGCGGGCCGGGCCGGGCGGAGACCCTTGACCGGGGCATGCCATCGCGGCACGCCAGGGTGATGTCTTGTCAATCGTGATGTCCATCAAGAGAAAAGGAGTGAGGCATGAGTGGAGAGATGAGCGAGTGGCGCAAGGGGGTTCGCAAGGCGCTGGCCGATGCTGGCCTGTCGGAAGACAACAATGTCGCCCATGGCATGGCCACATCGATGCGGGCCGGCAAGCCGGAAGCCGATCTCAGCTATCAGCAGGGCTATGAGACGGGCAAGGAAGTCGCGCGGCGCTGCAAGTATCACCAGCGCTGAACGGCACCATTCCCGTTTCCCGAACATCGCAGGAGGGCCGGACATCACATCCGGCCCTCTTCGCAAAAGGCCTGTCCTTCACGAGGCCCGGTCCGGGACGGGCGGGGTAAAGGCCGGGGGACGAAAGATCGCCCACAGGCCACAGGCCAGAAGAAACAGGAAGCCGCCAAGGACCCAGAAGGCGCCCGTCAACCCGGCAAGGGCGACGATGCCGCCCATCAGCGGCGGCAACACCGTCATCATCAGACGGTTCAGGCAGATCCGCATCCCGACCACCGCACCCTGTTCTTCCGCCGGAACCATCCTGGAAGGGATCATGATCATCAACGGCTGGCTTGTGCCGTGCATGTAGCCGCGCAACAAGGTGATCAGCAGCAGCGGCAGAAAGGCCGTGAACAGGGGGGTCAAGGTCATGAGCGCGATCGCCGCCACCACTGTCAGGTTCAGAAGCCGGACATCGCCGAGACGGCGCGCGGCGGGACTGACCATGGCCGTCCCGCACAGGGCCGACATGTTGAGCCCGGCGAAGATGAAGCCGATCAGCGTGCCGGTGAGGCCGATCTCGCGCATATGGGCGATGAAGAACGATCCCTGGATCGCGCTGACGGCGATGTTCAGCACCGAACCGGTCGCCGCCACGGCCACCAGCGGGATTCCCAGAAGGGCGAAGGCTCTCCGGTAATCGGCCAGCCTGGGCACCAGATCGCCCCAGCGAAATCCGCGGATCGAAGAGGTCTGCCCGACCGCAGCCCCGACCGCGTCGTCCCGGTCGGGATGTGTGCCGGAATCTGTGCCGGCATGCGGCAGCATCAGGGTGGAAACCATGAACAGGATGGCCCAGAGCAGGGTAACGCCGAATCCGCCCCAGGGGCCGAACAGATCCCACATGATTCCCGCCAGGATCGGACAGATGAAATGCCCCAGGCGGTTGCAGAAGCTGACCCGCCAGGTCAGGGCCGGATCGCCCCGCAGGATCTGGCCGACCAGGGTCTGGGCGCCTACCCAGTTCATGGTCGAGCTGAGACCAATCACGAGATTCAGAAGGATCGCCGCCCAGATCCAGGGCATCAGCGGAAACAGGATCGGCAGGACAAGGCCAAGGGCCGCAAAGGCCAGCATCACCCGCCGCGCCCCCAGCCTGTCCATCAGCACGCCGCCATGGATCGACAGCAGGAACGGCAGCAGGGAACCGGCCCCGATCGCGATCCCGAACGCCAGCGGTGAAGGATCGAGAAACAGCACCCAGAGCGGCACCACCACGCTTGTCGCCCCATCGGAAAACAGGCCCGAGCCATAGATGGCAAGTCGGGTGCGCAGGGGCATGTCCTGAAGGCGCGATTCGTTCAAGGGAAGGGCCCTGTCGTGACGGAAGCGGCGCGGAACGAAGCCTGAGTGAAGCCTGAGTGTAGACCGGCAGGGCATCAAAGTCCGCCCGTATCGCAGCGGAAGGCGCCGCCTGTGGCCCGGCGACGGATTCCCTTGACGAAGCCGCCTTCGCCGACCATGATCCGATCTCAAATGTTCTTGTTATGTTCTTGTCTGTTCCGTTCCTTCCTGCCCGCAGGAGCCTTTCGTGATGCTGCGTCCCGCAAATCCTTGCCGCCGCCTTTCCCTGCCGCTTTACGCGGCGCGGGTACCGGCCGGCTTTCCCAGCCCGGCCGATGATCATCTCGATCGCCGGCTCGACCTGAACGAGCATCTGGTGCGCCGCCCGGCGGCGACCTTCTTCGTACGGGCCGAGGGCGAATCGATGATGGGGGCCGGCATCTTCGACGGTGATATCCTGATCGTCGATCGCAGTCTTGCGCCACGGCGCGGCGATATCGTGATCGCTGTCCTGCACGGGGAACTG
>JBJHAU010000028.1:0-13667 GCA_050480665.1 Alphaproteobacteria bacterium
GGTCACCACCGCCGGCCACCCGGCGACCGGTCGGAGCGGGGGCTCGGTCCTCGGCACGCCGGCCAGTCTGGCCCATCGGGAACCCGCGTCACCCACCACGGCGTGACAGCATCGACGGGTGACCGCAGCCGTGTACCCGGGCAGCTTCGACCCGTTGACGATCGCACACGTCGCCGTCGCGACCGCAGCCCTCGACCAACTCGGCGTGGCCCGGGTCGACCTCGGCCTCCCCGGCCAGCTTCGACCGGCCGTAGACCGAGCGCGGGTCGGGCCGGTCCCACTCGACGTAGGGCCGCTCCTGGTCGCCGGAGAACACGTAGTCGGTCGAGATGTGGATCATCGGCACGCCGATCTCGGCCGCCGCCCGCGCCGCATGTCCTGCGCCGTCGCGATTGATGGCAAAGGCCAGCTCCGTCTCGGTTTCGGCCTTGTCCTGATCCTTCTGCCGGTCGGCTGGCTGATGGTGGAGCTGGTCTTCGCCAGCTCAAGGCCGGAAGTGCGGGATGCGGCGCTGCTCTATCTTCTGTTCATTCCGCTGAACTATGTGGGTCTGGTGCTGGTGGGTCTTTTCCAGGGCGCCCAGCGTTTCGGCGACTGGAACCTTCTGCGGGCCGAGGTGCATGTGCTCTATACCCTGTTCGTTCCGCTTGCCTACGGGCTGGGTTACGGGACGGTCTGGGGCTTTGCCGTGGCCTCGCTGGCGGCGAACCTGTTGATGATTGCCACGGGCGCCGCCCTGCTGGCCCGGCAGGGATGGCTCAGGCCCGAACCCCTTGCCATGAGTCGCGAAATCCTGGGGTATGGCTGGCGGATCCATCTCGGGCGGATCGCCACGACCCTCGGCGAGCGGCTCGACCAGATGCTGATCTCGCTGTTCCTTGCCGCCGCCGATCTCGGCTTCTATGTGGTGGCCTATACGGTGGCCAATGCCGCCGGGCTTGGCCCTTCCACCCTCGCCGCCCTTGCCTTTTCCCGACTGTCCGAGGAAGACGAGGCGGACCGCCGCCGCCGGCTTTTCGGACGCTTCCTGCGGGCCGCGCTTGTGCTGGCTTTTCTGGGCAGTCTGCTGCTGGCCCTGGTGGCCGCGCCCCTGATCCGGCTGGTTTTCGGCGAGGCCTTCCTTCAGGCGGTTCCCGTCGCCCTGATCCTGATCGCGGGAATGGCGCCGTTTGCCGTGAAGCTGACACTGATCGCCGGACTGAAGGCCTATGGCCAGCCGCTGGAGGTCAGCCGGATCGAAACGGTCGGTGTCATGCTGGCGGCGGTCGGCCTTGCCATCCTGCTGCCGGCCTTCGGCCTGATCGGCGCCGCCCTTGCGGTCGTGGCGGGACAGACGGGCACGGCCCTTTATGCCCTGTTCAGGGTGCGCCGGGTGGCGGAAAAATCGGTATTCGGCTTGCTTCTACCGAACGGGGATGACCTCGCGTATATTCGCGCTTCGGTCGGCCGCGCAGGCCGGAAGGGGTAGCTTCGTTTCCGGCCCGGACTTCGTTTCCGGCCCGGACTTCGTTTCCGGCCCGGACTTCGCTTCCGGCCCGGACTTCGTTTCCGGCCCGGAGCAGGGGCATCCATGAGCTTTGTCGTCTCCTTCAACCGCGACCGCGACTTCTACCAGCTTCCCCTGGCGCTGCATGAGCGCGGATTGCTCACCCGGCTGGTGACCGATCTCTACCTGCCCGACAATGGTCCCGGGCGGGGCCTCCTTCAGGGGCTTGGGCTGGGCCATCGCTGTCGGGCGGGGCTTCCCTCGGGGCGGGTGCGCTGGTCCTTGCCGGCGATCTTCTGGCAAACCCTGGGCGCCCGTCTTCCCGTTCCAGGCCTTGATGTCTGGGCCCGGGTGGGCGACAGCCTGGCCCGGGCAGCGCTGGACGAGGCGCTCAGGGCCGAGGCGCATCTGTTTCTCTACAGCGGCAGCGCCGCCGCCGCCTTTCGCGACCGCCGGGCCGAAGACAGGCTGAAGGGCCTGTTCGTCTTTCATCCCCTGTCCGGGCTGATCGACGAGATCGTCGACCGCGATCTGGCTGAAAATCCCGAATGCGCCTGGTCGGTGGCGACGGCCACCGATGCCCATGTGCCCGCCGCCCGGCGCGAGGCCGACGAGGAAGAATGGCGTCATGCCGATTTCATCGTGGCCGCTTCGGGCTTCACCCGCCGTTCGCTGATCCATGCCGGCTGTGCTTCGGAAAAGATCCGCGTGGTTCCCTATGGCGCCTTTCCCCATTCCCTGCCCCCGACCGCCGCTCCCTCTTCCGGCCGCGATGGGGAAGGCTGCCGCTTCCTGTTCGTCGGTCAGGGGGTCCAGCGCAAGGGGCTGCACCATCTGTTCCGGGTCTGGGCCGAGGCGCGGCCGCCCGCAGCCCGGCTGCGGGTGATCGCCTATGTGATGGATCCGGGCATACGGGCGCTGGCGCCGAAGGATGTGCGTCTGGAGGGCCGCCAGCCGCGACCGGTTCTGGATGCCGCCCTGGGCGAGGCGGATGTCTTCGTGATGCCGTCGCTGGTGGAAGGATTCGGCCTTGTCTATCTGGAAGCCCTGGCGGCGGGTTGCTATTGCATCGGTTCCAGCCATTCGGGCTTTCCCGATCTGCATCTGCCGGACTGGGCAGGGGCCTGTGTCGATCCCGGGGATCGGGAGGCCCTGGCGCGGGCCTTGCGCCAGGCTGCCGATCTGAAGGCTTCGGGCGGGCTGGATCGCCGACGGATCCGCGCCTTCGCCGAAACGCTGGGCTGGGAGCGCTTTCGCCGGGGCATTGCCGATGCGGCGACCGAGGCGCTGGCGGCCCGAAGCCTTCCCCCCTCCGCCCCCGGGCTGGAGGGCGGGTGATGGCGCCCATAAGCGGACCGCCGATTGCCTGTATGGCGCTCTCGGCGGCTGGTTTATGCTCTGGACAGGGAACACGCCCCGTCTCGATGCCACAGGATCCGAGGTCATGAAGGATCGTCTGCTTTCGTTTTTTGCCCGAGTGGAGTTCCAGGGATTCTGGACGGCCCTGCACCGTCTTGTGCTGGGCGGGCTTGGCTACATGAATGCCGATGCCTCGCTCAATGGCGAGGATCGCTACCTTCGTGACTGGGCGCGCAAGGCCGGGGCCGCAAGCCGCCCCCTGATCCTGTTCGATGTGGGCGCGAACGAGGGCGAGTTTTCCGCCCAGTGCCGCGACGTTCTCGGCGACAGGCCCTTCGAGGTGCATTGCTTCGAACCGAATCCGGCGGCCTTCGCCCGTCTGGAAAAGGCGTTCGGCACGGATCGGCGCTGGCATCTGGTCAACAAGGGGGTCGGCGAAACGGCCGGTCGGTTGCCGCTCTACGAACAGAAGGGAGAGGCAGGATCCCGGCTCGCCTCGTTCCTGCCCCGGACCTTCGACGACATCTATCCCTCTGCGGTCCAGTCGGAAACGGTGGAGGTGATCAGCCTCGATTCCTATCTGGAGGCCGAGGGAATCGCCTCTGTGGATTATCTCAAGATCGATGTGGAAGGGTTCGAGGCCTACGTGTTGAAGGGAATGGCCGGGGCCCTGTCACGCGGGGCGATCGATCGCATCCAGTTCGAATTCAACAGCCACAACGCCCTGACCGGGCTTACGCTTCTGCAGATCAGCCACATGCTGCCCGATCATCAGATCCGCCGGATCCTGCCCAATGGAACGGTGCCGGTGGCGGGGCCCGGCTGCCGCTACAACGGCCGGGTGGAGATCTTCAAATACGGCAACTTTGTCGCCGAGCGGGTCGGCCGGATTCCGACGGAACCGGATCATGCCCCGCGCCCGGGCGCATAGGGGGCGGCGATGATCGAGGTGGCCCTGTTCTTCCAGGCCCTGGTGTTCGTTGCCGTGCTGGTGGCGTTCGTGCTCAGCCCTTCAAGCTCGCTGTTCCATCCCCTGTCCTATTACCTTCTGTTCCATTTTCTGGTCTTCGTCCTGCGCCCGATCATGGTTCACTTCATGGGCTTCGAGCTGGCCTTCGCCTATATGGGCTATTTCCCCGATGAAACGGCCTTCATGGAGACCCTCGCGCTCAGCACCGTGGGGATGCTGGCCTTCGCCCTGGTCTGCTGGCTGGCCGGGCGGGTGCCGGTGCAGTTTTCCGAGGCCGGCCTGCCGCCGCTGACAGCCGCCCAGAAGACCGGCTTCGCCCTGACCCTTCTCACCCTTGGTCCGTTTGCCCTGTATGCCGGGCTGTTCGCCTCTCAGGGTGCGTCCTTCGACGGCACCGGCGACATCCTGATGACCCATGACATCGCCACCGGCACGGCGGTGTTCGTCAACACCACGGGCTATCTGGTGGATGCCCATACCGCGCTCGGAACCCTTGCGGTGCTGTTCCTGTGGCGGTTCCGGTTCAGCATCTGGTCATGGATGCCGCTTGTGCTGTTCATCCTGTATCGCGCCTTTCTCGGCTGGGCGCGGTTCGCGATCATCACCACCCTTCTGACCCTTGCCCTGGTCTTTCTCTACCGGACCCGCCAGCGCTGGATTCGTGTCGGGTTTCTGGTGGCGGCGCTGCCGATCTTCGTGCTGTTTCACAACCTTGGCGTGGATCGCAACCTGGTGCGCGATTACGTGGAGGGAGAATCCTCCGCCGAGGTATTCCGCTATGCCGATGCGGTGGATGGCGTCCAGCAGTTCGATACGCTGGATTTCGCCAATTTCGAATATCTCTCCTTCATCAAGGCGGTGGTGCCGGAACAGACAGCGACCTACACCTACTTCACCCAGTATCTCCAGCTTTTCACCGAACCGATTCCCCGCATCATCTGGAAGGAAAAGCCGGTGGGCATGCCGGTGCGGCTTCTGAACCTCAACGATCACGGGAATTTCTGGGGCCTCACACCCTCGCTGGTCGGCGATGGCTGGATGAGTTGGGGGTGGTTCGGCGTGATCGTGACCATGGGCGCCGTCGGTTTCATACTCGGCTGGATGCATCGCTGGTTCTGGCGAAACCAGCACAGCCAGACGGTGATCATGCTCTATTGCATGTTCATGCCGCTTTCGATTCTCTGGTTCCGTGACGGGGGAATCTCGATCACCAAGTTCGTGCTGTGGGCCTGGCTGCCGATTCTTGTCTGGATCGGTTTCACGAGGATGGTGGAAATCATGGAAAGTCGGCTGGCGCCCGCCCCGCCCCGCCTTCCTCCTGCCGCCCATGGGGGGCAGGGACGCTCGCCAAGGCGCATGTGGCAACGGCCGCGTCCATGAATGCCGGTGTCGTGTTCCGGTGTCGGGCGGCGCGGCCCCTGGCGATCAGGAAAGGGGGGCCGTTCCGGTGACGATCCTTCATGTCATGCAATGCACCAACCTCGGCGGCATGGAACAGGCCGCCTTCCGGATCATGGACGGGTTGTGCGCGCGAGGTTTTCGCTTCCGGCTGGCCACCCCGCGCCCCTTCGGCCCGGCCCGGGACAGGGTTCTGGCCTTCGATCCCGAAGCGGTGGATTTCCCCTATCGGGGGCGCTTCGGCTGGCGCGACTTTCCCTCCCTGCGGCGTCACCTTCGCGGCCTGGCCGCAGAATGCAGCCATATCTGGATCACCGGCACCTGTGCCGCCTCGCTGGCGGCGACAGGCGGATTTGGAAAGCCGCGGGTTCTGTCGCATCACTACCATCATCTGGAAAACCGGTTCAGCCCCTGGAAATGGCGGGCGTTCTATGGGCTTCTGTGCCGCAAGATCGAGGCGATCACCTATCCCACGCACACCACCCGGGATGAGGCCCTGGCCATCGCCCCCTGGCTTGCGCCCCGCGCCCATGTCAGCCCCGATCCCGTCCGCGTCCATTATCGTGACGAAGCCGACCGGGAGCAGAAGCGCGCCGCCGCCCGGCGCAGCCTTGGCCTTCCCGCAGAAGCCCTGATCGTCGGCAATGCCGGCTGGCTGATCCGGCGCAAGCGTTTCGATGTGTTCCTCGAAACCGCCGCCCGTATCCGGCAAGCCCGCCCCGATGCCCTTTTCCTGATCTGCGGCGGCGGCCCGCTGGACGCCGATCTGAAGGCGCAGGCCGCGCGTCTCGGCCTCGACGAATCGGTGCATTTCGCCGGCTGGGTGCACGACATGGCGCCCTATTATCAGGCCTTCGATGTGGTGCTGTTCAATTCCGACCACGATGCCCTGGGCATGACCCCTCTTGAGGCTGCGGGCCATGGGGCCTGCATGGTGGCCTCGCAACGGTATGGCGGGCTGCATGAGGCGATCGATCACGGGATCAACGGCTATCTGCATGCAGAACACGATCCCGCGATCCTCGCCCGGGATGTTCTGAAGATCGCCGCCGATCCGGCACTGGCGGCGCGGCTGCGCGGTGCCGCCCGTGCGCGGCTGCTTGCCGACTTCAGCGACGAGGCGGCCTGTGCCTTCTTCGAATCGTTCTTTCAGGGGGCCGGCGACAGACCGGCGAACGGGGTTCCATGACGGCGCAGGTGGCCTTCTGCTGGGGGCAGTTCGGACCCTACCACATGGATCGATGCCGCGCCGTGGCCGAGGCGCTTGGCGATGCCTCCGCAGTGCTCGGGATCGAGATCGCCGATCGCAGCCCCTATTACGCCTGGGCACCGCAGCCTGCCGGGCCTCATTTTGTCAAGGAAACCCTTTTTCCCGGTCAGGATTATCTGGCGACGGGGCGCCTTGCCCGCTTTCTTCGCCTGGTGCGTCGTCTTCTTGGCAGCGGGGTTCGCCATGTATTCCTCTGTCATGCCGACCAGCCGGAGTATTTCGCGGCGGCAATCATCTTGCGCCTTGCCGGGCGGCGGGTTCACGTCATGACCGACAGCAAGTTCGACGATCTGCCGCGCCGGGCCTGGAGGGAAGCCCTGAAGCCGGTGTTCTACCGGCCCTATTGCGGTGCCCTGGTCGGCGGGCCGCGAAGCCGGGCCTATCTGCGGTTTCTCGGCCGCCCCCGGGGGCCGATCGTTCCTGGCTACGATACGGTGTCCATCGCCCGCATCCGTGCCCTGGCCGGGGTTCCGCCCGCCCCCGATGGCCCACCCCATGGCGTGCGGCATTTCACCGTCATCGCCCGCTTCGTTCCGAAGAAGAATCTGGGGCTGATGCTCGAGGCCTACCAACGCTATCGAAGCCTCGATCCGGCGCCCCGCGATCTTGTCCTCTGCGGTTCGGGCCCCGAGGAGGATGCCTTGCGCCGGCAGGCTTCCGGGATTCCCGGTGTGCGGTTTCCCGGCTTCCTTCAGGCCGAGGGCATCGCCCGTCTTCTTGGCGAAAGCCTTGCCCTGGTGCTGCCCAGCATCGAGGAGCAATGGGGTCTTGTGGTCAACGAGGCCCTGGCGCTCGGCGTTCCGGTTCTGGTGGCTGAAAACACCGGCGCCCGCGATCTGCTGGTACGCGACGAGGTGAATGGCCATGTCTTCGAACCCGACAACGCCGAAGGGCTTGCCCGGCTGATGGCGCGGATCGCCGGCGACGCGAACCATTGGCATCGCCTTGCCGCCGCCACAAGGCCCTATGCCGAGGCCGGCGATGTGGCGCGCTTCGCCGAGGGTGTGCTGAGCCTGACAGGACTTCCCCCGGCAACAGGCCGGATCGGGATGCCGTTCGCGAAGGAAGACGGGAGAGAGTCCTGATGACCGACCAGAACCATCCCCAGAACCATCCCCAGAACCAACACGATGATCATCGTCAGGATCACCTGATCGGCCGCGAGGGGGCGGTCGATCCCGATCAGGGCGAGACCGATTTCGACGATGCGGTGATCGCCTTTCTCTGTCGCCATGCGCGGGGCCGCCGGGTTCTCGATCTGGGCTGCGTGAACCACAACCCGGAGAATGCCCGCTCGCGCCACTGGGTGCACAAGGCGCTGGTGGCCGTGGCCGATACGGTGGTCGGACTTGATCTCTATGCGGAAGGGGTGGAGAGCCTTCGCGCCCAGGGGTTTGATGTGCGCCATGGCGATGCATCCGCCTTTTCCCTGGAGTCCCGGTTCGATGTGATCGTCGCGGGCGAACTGATCGAGCATCTGGGCCATCCTGCCGGGCTGATCGCCTGTGCCCGCCGTCATCTGGCGCCCGACGGGGTGCTGCTGCTGACCACCCCCAACCCCTGGCATTGGCGGTTTCTGATCAAGGCGGCGCTGGCGGCGGATGTGCGGCCCAATCGGGAGCATGTGGCCTGGTATTGTCTGGCGACCCTTGGATCCCTGCTGGCCCGCGAGGGATTCGCGATTGTCGAATTCCAGCGGGCCTCGCGCTATCTTCCGGACAGGCTGATGCCCCTGCCACCCGGCCTGCGGCACACCACCCTGATGTTTGCCGCGCGGCCCGTGGATCGTGCTGCAGGGCCACTGGAATCGCAGGCAGAAGGAGATGGGCGCGTGCCCGCCATCGGCAATGCGGGGCCGCCATGAGACGGGCGAACAGGGCTGGCCGTTCCGTGGAGGGGCTCCGGGGGAAGGGGCTGTGATGAGAGCGCGCATCGAAGCCGCCTCGCCCCGCTGCCTTGCCGTGGTCGGCCCGTTCCCGCCGCCGCTGCACGGCGCGGCGCAGATCACCGCGTCGTTCGCCGAGGCTCTGGAACGGAGGATGAGGGTTCGGCGGCTCAACATCGCGCCCGACGGTCTTCGGCGCGGGCTGGTCTACCATGCCCAGAGGCTTGGCCGCGTCGCCGCCGCGCTTTGTCGCCTGGCGGGCGGCAAGAGGCGTGACGAAACCGTCTATCTCTCTGCGGCCGGGGGGCTCGGGCTTGTCTATACGCTTGCGCTCGCCGCGTTTGCCCGATGCCTTGGCCGTTCCCTGATCGTGCATCATCATTCCTTCGCCTATCTGAACCGGCCGAGCCGGATCATGGCCCTGCTGGTGCGTTGCGCCGGACCTCTGGCCCGCCATCTGGTGCTGTGCCCGGCCATGAAGGAACGCCTTGTCGAACGCTATCCGGGGCTTGGCCCGGTGATCGTGCTGTCCAATGCGGCCTTCCTGCCGCCGGCGCCATCCGCCCTTCGCGACGCTCCCTCAGCCGCGTCGCCGCCGGCCGCGAGCCTCTGCCTTGGTCATCTTTCCAATCTTGGCCGCGACAAGGGTCTCGATCTGGTGCTGGGCACGGCCCGGGCCCTGGGGGAACGTCTCGATCGCCTGATCCTTGCGGGTCCGCCCTCGGATGATGAAGCCGCCCGCCTGATCGCCGAAGCCCGGAAGGTGCTTGGCGACAGGCTGGAGGTGCGCGGCCCGGTTTCCGGCGCCGAGAAGGCCGCCTTCTTCGCTTCGATCGATCTGTTCCTGTTTCCCACCCGATATGTCAACGAGGCCGAGCCTTTGGTTCTGCTCGAATCCCTGTCCGCCGGGGTTCCGGTGATCGCCCATGGGCGAGGCTGCATCGCCGGGATGGTGCCGCCCACCTGCGGGCTTGTGGTTCCCCCGGAGGATTCCTTCGTGCCGGCGGCCACGGCCTTCCTGACGGCGCGCATGGCCGATCCCGGGGAACGCGCCCGGATGGCGGCGGCCTGTTTCCGGCATGCCGCCGAAACCCGGCTTGCAGCGCGTGCCGATCTTGAAGCGCTCGCCGCCAGCCTTGCCGGCCCTGTCGTGCCTGCCGCTCCTGCCGCTCGGGAGACGCCCGATGCCTGAAATCCCGCCCCCCGCCGCATCCCCGGAGGATGATCCCTGTCTGGTCTGCGGGTCGGCGACCACGGTGGTGATCGAGGGGCTTCAGGACAATCGTTTCGGCGCACCGGGAACTTACGCGGTTCGCGCCTGCCCTGCCTGCGGATGCTGGCAGACCAGCCCGCGCCTGGATCAGGATGCCCTCAACCGCGTCTATGAAAGCCATTACAATTTCGGCGGCCATGAGCCGAAATCCTATGCCGGGTTTCGCGAACGGCTATACGAATCCGCCCTGTACCGTCTGTGGCTGCGGATCGATGGCGATATCACCTTCGCCCTCCCGCGCAACCGGCAGGACGGCCCGAGGCCCCGATTGCTCGATGTCGGCTGCAACGAGGGGCGGGGCCTTCAGCGCTTTGCCGCCAACGGCTTCGAGGTGACGGGGCTGGAGCTGAATCCGCTGGCGGCCGAAGCGGCCCGCCAGCGTGGGTTCGAGGTGATCTCCGAACCGGTGGAGCAGAGTCCCGATGGGCGGCGTTTCGATGTCGTCGTTCTTTCCAATGTGCTGGAACACAGCCTGGATCCGAATGCCATGCTGGAGGCGCTCCATCGCCTTCTCGAACCGGGTGGAGCGTTGTGGATCAGTCTTCCCAACCGCGACAGCCAGTTCCGCCGTCTGTTCGGGCGCTCCTGGATCAACTGGCATGTGCCCTATCACATCACCCATTTCAATGCCGCTGCGCTTTCCGCCCTGCTGGAACGGCATGGCTTCCGCGTGATCTCCTGCTGTCAGCAAACCCCGGCGCTCTGGCCGGCGCAGTCGCTGATCGCCCACCTGTTCGGCCGCAGCGGACAGCCGACCCGCGCCTTGCGCTCGATCCCGCTTCTGGCGCCGCTGATCCTTCTCATCCGCGGTCTCGGCTTCCTGCCTCTGTGGCTGTTGCATCGCCAGGGGCGCGGCGATGCTCTCGTGGTCCGGGCAAGGCGGGAGCCGGTATCGGAAACCGACCAGACCGGGCAAGGAACATGAGCGCATGAAACTTCTGATCCAGAGCATCAACTACACGCCGGAGCTGACCGGGATCGGCAAGTTCAGCGGAGAAATGGGCGCATGGCTCGCCGCGCGCGGCCATCAGGTGCGGGTGGTGACCACGCCGCCCTATTATCCGGAATGGAAGATTCGTCAGGGCTATCGACGCTTCTGGTACGGGAGGGAAACCCTGGACGGGGTCGAGGTCTGGCGCTGCCCCTTCTGGGTGCCGCGTCGCCAGAGCGGCCTGCGTCGGATCATCCATCTGGCTTCCCACGCTGCCTCGGCCCTTCCGGTGCTGCTCTGGCAGGCGCTGGTCTGGCGGCCCGATATCGTCTGCATCGTCAAGCCGCCGGCCTTTTCCCTGCCGGGTGGGCTTCTCGCCGCCTTCCTCGGCGGCGCCCGTTCCTGGCTGCATGTGCAGGATTTCGAGATCGATGCCGCCTTCGATCTGGGGCTTCTGCATGGCGCAAGGCTTCGCCGTCTTGCGCTGGGATCGGAAAACCGTCTGATGCGCGGCTTCGATCTTGCCACCAGCATTTCTCCCAGGATGCTGGACAGGCTGAGGGCCAAGGGCATTGCCGAAGCGCGCAGTGCCCTGTTCCCCAACTGGGCGGATCTTGATCGGATCCAGCCCCTGTCTGCGCCCAGCCCCTACCGGGAGATGCTGGGACTCGGTCCCGATACGGTGGTGGCGCTCTATTCCGGCAACATGGGCGAGAAGCAGGGACTGGAAACCATGGTGGATGCGGCCCGGGCCCTTTCCGGAAATCCGGATATCCATTTCGTCCTCTGCGGCGAAGGCGTCGGCCGTTCCCGGCTGGAGGCGGCGGCATCGGGCCTTTCGCAGGTGCATTTCCTGCCCCTGCAGCCGCTGGACAGGCTCAACGCCCTTCTGAACCTGGCCGATGTGCATCTTCTTCCTCAGAAGGCCGATGCCGCCGATCTGGTGATGCCGTCCAAGCTGGGAGGGATTCTGGCCACGGGCCGCCCGGTGATCGCCGGGGCCCATGCGGGCACCCAGGTGGCGGAAACGGTGGACGGGGCCGGTATTGTCGTGCCCCCCGATGACGGGGCGGCGATGGCCGGGGCCCTGGCCGATCTTGCCGCCGATCCGGCCCGCCGCCAGAGGCTCGGCGCCGAGGCCCGCCGCCGCGCCCTGGAAGACTGGCATCGCGACCGCATCCTGGCCCGGCTGGAACAGCGCCTGCACGCGCTGGCATCCTCATAAGCTTCCGCCGTGTTGCCGCTTTGGCCTTGTCCTGCGGGGTGATAGTCTTGCGATCTCACAGGAAGGGACAGGACATGCCGACAGCGTTGATCACCGGAATCACGGGCCAGGATGGTTCCTACCTTGCCGAGTTCCTTCTGGCCAGGGGCTACCGGGTTCACGGGATCATCCGCCGGTCCAGCACCTTCAACACCGATCGCATCGATCACATCTATCGCGATCCCCACGAGGAAGGGGTGCGGTTGCGGCTGCATTACGGCGACATGACCGATGGCAGCGGCCTGCGCCGGATCCTTGAGGATGTGCAGCCGGACGAGGTCTACAACCTGGCCGCCCAGTCTCATGTCCGGGTTTCCTTCGATCAGCCGGAATATACGGCGGATGTGGATTTCACCGGCACGTTGCGCCTGCTTGAAGCGGTGCGCGACTACACCAAGATTTCCGATATGGAGGTGCGCTTCTACCAGGCCGGATCGAGCGAGATGTTCGGCGCAAGCCCGCCGCCCCAGGACGAGCAGACACCCTTCCGGCCCCGTTCCCCCTATGCCGTTGCCAAGGCCGCCGCGCATTTTGCCGCCGTCAACTATCGCGAGGCCTATGGCCTGTTCATCGCCAACGGGATCCTGTTCAACCATGAGAGCCCGCGCCGGGGGGAAACCTTCGTGACCCGCAAGATCACCCGCGCCGTCGGCCGGATCGCCATGGGGCTTCAGGATCGGCTGTTTCTCGGCAATCTCGATGCCGAGCGCGACTGGGGGTTTGCCGGCGATTATGTGGAAGCCATGTGGCTGATGCTTCAGGAACCGGTGGCCGATGATTATGTGATCGCCACCGGCAGCCGGCATTCGGTGCGTGAATTCGCCGAGGCCGCCTTTGCCGAAGCCGGTCTCGACTGGTCGGCCCATGTCGAGATCGACGAACGCTATCTGCGCCCCACCGAGGTCGAATCCCTGCAGGGCAACCCTGCCAAGGCCCGGGATATCCTCGGCTGGAAGCCCCGGGTCGACTTCTCCGAACTCGTGCGGATGATGGTTGCCCATGACATGGATCTCGCCCGCCAGGAAAAGGTGTTGCGCGATGCCGGTCACGACTCCGGGCTTCGGGGGATCGGGCGGCAGGATTGACGGTGCCGCCCGGCGGTTCCGCATCGCATCCTTTGCCGGAATCCGGCGAAGGCCGCGCCATGTGGGCACATCTTCTGGCCGGCGCGCGGCCCGCATCCCCATGGCCCGCTGCGGACGAAGAACCCCTTCGTGTCGCGGCTGAACCTTGCCCGTTCGATCCCCCATGGCTCGGCCGCCTTGCCGCCCTCACCTCTCCGGCGCTGGCCGCCTGGGCCTTCGGGCGCACGGCCTGCCGCGAGGCGGGGGTGGACGAGGCCGCCATCGAGGCTTCCCTGCTGCGCAACCGCTACGGGCTTGTCGAGGCAAGGCGCTGGCTCGACGTGGTGGCGCGCGAGGGGATCGAGGTGATCGTCCTGAAGGGGTTTGCGGTGGCCCACAGGCTTTATCCCGATCCGCGGCTTCGGGCGATGGGCGATGTCGATCTGCTGGTGCGGCGGAGCGATCTTTCGGCGCTTGTGGCCTGCCTTGAGGCCGAGGGCTTCCGGTTCTACAAATCGTCCGGCACCCCTCGCTGGGGTCTGGCCTGCGAGGCAAGCTTCCATCCTTTGGTCGCGCCGGGGCGCGGCTTCAGCTTCGATCTTCATGTGGAAGCGGACGAGTTTCCCCTGTTTCGATCGCTGCCGGCCGAGGCGGTGTTCGATCAGGCCCGCACGGTTCCGTTCAGCCCGCTCGCGGGGTCCGGCCCGGCGCGGGATGCCACCTTCCGGATTCCCGGCGACGATCATCTGATCCTGCTGGCCCTGAGC
>JBJHAU010000029.1:0-13024 GCA_050480665.1 Alphaproteobacteria bacterium
GTCGGAAAAGAAGAACATCAGGAAGCTGAAGGCCACACCGCTGACAATCAGCCGGGCCACGCCGCCGCTGCGGCTCATGCGCATGGAAAAGCTGGCGGCAATCAGCACCATCGCCGCCATGATCAGCGGCACCGCCAGCAGGCCATACCAGTGCATCCGGTGGCGGGTTGCCGCGAAACCGGCATTGTCGAGCAGGGCAATGAAGGCCGGCAACTGCCAGAAGGACATGGTTTCCGGAGGGGAAAAACTGTCCCTGATGCGTTGCGGCGTCCAGTCGGTGGCAAGACTGTGGGCCTGGATCCGGCGGCCTGGCTGGTCAGGTGTCGCGATGCGAACATCCTCAAGCCACCACGCGCCGGGGATCAGGGTTGCCTCTCCTGCATCCAGGCGGTTGAGGAAACGTCCTTCCGGATCGAAAAGGTAGACGGTCACGCCGGTCAATGAATCGGCGGCAGGCGCCATGCCCAGCGCATGAATCACCGATTGCCCCTCGCTGTCGGCCTGACGCAGCCAGACCCCGGAATCCGAGACGGCCAGCAAGGCGGATTGTCCCTTGAACAGACTTGTTTCAAGCTTTTCGTAGCGCAGCAGCATGGCGGCGCCAAGGGGATTGAGGATGGTGATGGCAAGGCCTCCGAGCAAGGAGGCGGAGAGGATCGCCGGGATCAGGATCTGCCAGATCGAGATCCCGGAAGCCCGGGCAACGATCAGTTCGCTCGATCGGGTGAGCCGCCAGAACGCATACATGCCGCCGAACAGGCAGGCGAAGGGAAGAATCTTCTGTACGGCCTGGGGCAGCTTCAGGAAGGCCAGTTCCAGAACGAGGGTCAGGCCGATCTCGGCACGGCCGGCGGATCTTCGGAACAGTTCGACGATTTCGATCAGGAAGATGATCGAGATCAATCCGCACAGGATCAGGAAGAAGCCGGCGAGGAATCGCCTTGCGATATAGCCCGACAGGGTAAGGGAAAGCGCATGGGTTGCCATCATGGCCCGGCCTTCTCCTAGACCCGTGCCGCCAGCGCGGCCGCCCCGCCGGGGCGGCGTTTCGGCTCGCGCATGAGGTACCAGAAACCGGCCACGATCGCAGAAAGGGGAAGAAGATACATCAGCGGAATCATCGCGGGGATGGTTCCCGCCAGGCTGTGGGCGGCGGTCATGGCGGCCTGAAGGGCAAGAACGATCACGGTGGCGACGACGATCCTCGTGTTCTTGCCGCGCCGGTTGAATTCACCGGTCAGCAGCGCCGCCAGAGCAATCATGACAAAGGCAAGGTTCAACCAGGGCGAGGCGAGGCGGTTGTGTCCTTCGGCCAGAAGGATCTGGCGAAAACGCAGGTTGCTCGCGGCATGAACACCGGTCGTGTCGATCCACAGCAATTCATGCAGGTAGCGTTCGTCCGGTTGTGGCCAGCGGGGGCCCCCTCCTGCCTCCTGTGTGGCAAGATCGAGGGTGTAGCGATCGAAATAGAGGATGGAAAGATCGTTGTCGGCCTTCAGGGTCTGGCGATTGCCGTTGATCAGCACCACCCTTGGCACGCCCTCTGCACGGATCATCGCTCCCTTCTCGGCCATGATGGTGACGGGCGCGCCCTCGCTGCGACGGTCGTGAATGAGAATGCCGAGAAGTTCACCCTGCGGGCTGCGATCCCGCACATAGACGGTCAGGCCGCTGTCGAACTGGGAAAATTCACCTTCCCGGATCAGGATGTGCGAATGATCCTCGCGGATCATGGCCTGAATCTCCTTGAATTCGCGGTAGGCGGTCGGCATGGCGTAAAGATTGAGAAGATAGCCGATTCCGACCACCAGAAGGGCCATGACCACGGCAGGTCTGGCGAGCCGGGCGGGACTGAGCCCGCAGGCCCTGAGCGCCACCAGCTCCGAATCGACCGCCATCTTGGTGTAGACGAACAGGGTGACGGCGAACAGGATCAGCGGCAGGAAGACCGTGGCGAATTTCGGCAGCACGAAAAGGGGAAGCTGAACCAGCAGCGACGGGGGAAGGTTGCGATTCAGCACCAGATCCACGAACCGGAGGGACTGGGAAATCCAGATCACGCCGGCGATCACCAGAACGGCGAACACCAGCGGCCAGAACAATTGTCGCAGCATGTAGCGGAACGAGCAGCTCATCGGCGGGAGTATATATCGTGAACGCAGGATCGCGCCATGGCCGATCATGGTCAGGGCCGCCCCCCGTGAGGCCTCGTGCGCAGGGCCGGTTTCGTGCCGGTCTGGTTGGATTTTCCGCGTGTCGGGGCTACACTCCTGAACATTCTGCCCCTTCAGCCCTTTCACCCCGCACCCGTCTTCAGGGTCCGAACCAGAGAAAGCCTCTTCCATGAAGTTCTCCTTTGCCGAGCCTGGCCTTCCCGAATCCGGTGTCCTGATCCTGTTGGCCGGAGAAGGGCGTTCGGCCCCGACCCTGGGTGAGACCGGAAAGAGGATTGAGAAACAATGGGCAGGGGCCATCGGTCGTGCGGCCAGGGAGCAGAGATTCACTGGCAAGAAAGGCAAGGTCCTCTCCCTTGCCGCCCCGGGAAAGCGTGGCGTGAGCCGCCTGATCCTTGTCGGGCTCGGGAAGGACGCGGATCTCTCCGGTGAGACCGGAACGCTCATCGTCGAAGAGGCTGGTGGCGCGGTGATCGCCGCCCTGGGAACCACGGCCGAGACAGAGGCCACGGCAATCGTGGAATTGCCCGGCAGCTCGCCCCTCGAGATCGCATCGGTCGCCGCGCATCTTGCCGCAGGGATGCGGCTCAGAAGCTATCGTTTCGACAAGTATCGCACCCGCCTGAAGGCCGAGGACAAGCCTGCCCTGTCCAGGATTGTGCTGAAGGTTGCAGACCCCGCCGCCGCCCGTCGGCACTTTGCCCAGCTTGATGCGGTGCTCGACGGTGTCATCCTGACGCGCGATCTTGTGTCCGAGCCGGCCAATGTTCTTTATCCCGAGAGTTTCGCCGCCGAGGCTCGCAAGCTTTCCCGTCTGGGGCTCGCGGTCGAGGTTCTGGACGAGAAGAAGATGAAGGCGCTGGGCTTCGGTGCGCTTCTGGGCGTGGCCCAGGGTAGTGCCAGGCCCCCGAGGCTGGTCATCTGGCGCTGGAATGGCGGCCCGAAGACCGGGGCCAGGGCAAGGCCGCTTGCCTTCATCGGCAAGGGGGTGACCTTCGATACGGGCGGAATCTCGCTGAAGCCGGCCAAGGGCATGGAATCGATGAAATGGGACATGGGCGGGGCCGGCGTCGTTGCCGGGCTGATGTGCGCCCTGGCCCGGCGCAAGGCCCGGGTGAATGCCGTGGGGATCGCCGGAATGGTGGAGAACATGCCCTCCGGCACCGCGCAGCGCCCGGGCGATATCGTCACCTCCATGTCCGGCCAGACGATCGAGGTGCTGAATACGGATGCGGAAGGCCGGCTGGTTCTGGCCGATGCCCTCTGGTATTGCCAGAAGCGTTTCAAGCCCCGGTTCATGATCGACCTTGCCACGCTGACAGGGGCCATCATCATGGCCCTTGGCCACGAACATGCCGGGCTGTTCGCGAATGATGATGCCCTGGCAGAAAAGCTTCTGGATGCGGGGCGAAAGACAGGGGAGCGGCTCTGGCGGCTGCCCCTTGCCGAGTCCTACGACCGGCTGATGGATTCCCGGGTGGCGGATGTGCAGAACATCCAGTCGGGCGGGGGTGCCGGCTCCATCACCGCCGCGCAGTTTCTCCAGCGCTTCGTGAACGATGTGCCCTGGGCGCATCTCGACATCGCCGGCGTGACCTGGGCGGATGCCGATCGTCCGCTCACCCCGAGGGGGGGAAGCGGATTCGGGGTGCGGCTTCTCGACAGGCTGATCCGGGACTCCTTCGAAGGCGCCTGATGGGCCGTGGCTGGATCGCAGCCGGGAAAGGGGTGGCCGGTTGACCGAGATCGCCTTCTACCATCTTGAGCAGTCCGATCTGGACTCCACCCTGTTCCTGCTGCTGGGCAAGGCCCGGGCGGCCGGCTACCGGGTTGTCGTGCGGGCCGGTTCCGGCGCGCGCGTCGAGGCCCTGAACCTTGCCCTGTGGACCCTCGACCCCGCTTCCTTCCTGCCGCATGGCTCGGCCCGCGACGGCCAGGCCGCATGCCAGCCGATCTGGCTGACTGCGGGAACGGACACTCCCAATCAGGCGACCATGCTTGTTGCCGTCGACGGGGTGGATGCGCTGGTGAGCGAGGACCTTTCCGGCTATCGGCGCTGCCTGGAAATCTTCGACGGACGCGATCCGGAAGCCTTGGCGAAGGCGCGGGCGCATTGGGCGGCCTGTCGGGAACAGGGGCACGATCTTTCCTATTTCCGGCAGGATCCTTCGGGTGGCTGGTCCAGGCAAACCCTGTAAGCAAGCGGTTTCGAGCCGGAGTCCATACCTTGCCTTCCGGAACCGATCCGTCTATACAGCGCCCCACATCAGCCAGTGCCAGCGGAGGTTTTCATCATGGCCATGCAGCGAACCCTGTCGATTCTCAAGCCTGACGCCACACGGCGCAACCTGACCGGCGCGATCAATGATCGATTCGAAAAGGCAGGGCTGAGGATCATTGCCCAGAAGCGGCTTCAGCTTTCCTCCGCCCAGGCCGAAGCCTTTTATGCTGTCCACAAGGATCGTCCATTCTTCGGCGAACTCTGCGCCTTCATGGTGTCCGGCCCTGTTGTCGTGCAGGTTCTGGAAGGCGAGAATGCCGTGGCCCGCAACCGCGAGATCATGGGGGCGACCGACCCTTCCAAGGCGGATGCGGGCACCATCCGCAAGGATTTTGCCGAATCCATCGAGGCGAACTCTGTTCACGGCTCGGATTCGGATGAAAACGCGGCCCGTGAAATCGGCTTCTTCTTTGCCGAGATCGAACTGGTCGGGTAAGCCTCACCCGTGTCCCTGGCCTTGCCGCATCCGGCCCCGTGCCGGAGCGGCGGTCGGCCTGAGCAGGATGCGGGCTGTGGGCCGCTAGAGCAGGAACAGGGCCAGCAGGATCAGGATGGCGGCGCAGGCAAGGGTCGAACAGGTCATTCCCTTCACGAAGTTCTGCCACATGCGCTCGTGTTCGGGATAGGTCTTGTCGTCGTCCATGCCGTTCTCCTGTAGGCAGCTGCAGGCCTCTGCGGCCCTTTCCATTGCAAGGCCTGGATGATGAGGCCTTCATACCCTCGCTTTGGCCGGAAATAAAGCCCTCTTCAGCGGGATTCCTCAATATCCGGGCTCATGGAAGATCCGGGCTCAGCAGCGACGTTGTGCACTCTGTCCCGGCCCCCTCGATCAGAACCCGTTCCCCGGCGATACGGACGCGTCCTTCCGCCAGCAGGCGCAGGGCCAGCGGATACAGGCGGTGTTCGGCGGCCAGAACCCGCGCGGCCAGCCGTTGCGGATCGTCTCCATCGCAGACGGGAACGGCCGCCTGGGCCAGGATCGGCCCGGCATCCATCGCCGGGCGAACGAAATGCACCGTGCAGCCGGTGATGCGCACCCCGGCGGCCAGGGCCTGTTCATGCACATGCAGACCGGGAAACGCGGGCAACAGGGAGGGGTGGATGTTGATCAGCCCGGTCTCCCCCCAGGCGGCGACGAAATCGGGGCCGAGCAGGCGCATGAATCCGGCAAGGCAGACCAGCCGGCATCCGGCATCACGAAGGGCCTTCAGCAATGCGGCATCGAAGGCTTCACGGGTGGCGAAGCGCGCATGCTCGATCACGGCGGCCGGAATTCCGGCCCTTCGGGCCCGTTCCAGGCCCTGGGCATCGGCCCTGTTGGAAAGAACCGTCACGATCCGTGCCGGGAAGGAAGGGTCTGCCGTGGCGTCGATCAGCGCCTGAAGATTGGTGCCGGAGCCGGAAATGACCACGCCGACGGGAAGCTTCGCCGTCATGCCCGCCATGCCGTTTCGGTGGCGATCAGGACGGTTTCCTGACTGTCGATCTTACCATCCGGGCAGGATTCGATCTCCCCGATGTCATACACCGTTTCGCCGGACTCTTGCAGGATCGCGGTCAGTCGAGAGACATCGGACTCATTTGCGACGCAGATCATGCCGATTCCGCAATTGAAGGTTCGGGCGAGATCCCGATCATCCATCGCCGCCGCCTGCCTGGCCCAGGCAAAGGCTGCAGGCAGGGGCCAGCTTAAGGCATCGAGCCTTGCCCTCAACCCCGGGGGCAGGATTCTTGGAATGTTCTCGATCAGGCCCCCGCCGGTAATGTGGGCAAGCCCCTTCAGCCCCCCCGCCCGCAAGGCCGCCAGGCAGGAAGGCACGTAGATCCGGGTCGGCCTCAGCAGGGCCTCGACAAGCGGCGTGGCCGGTTCGAAGGGGGCCGGGGTATCAAGCGCCAGCCCGGACTCGGCCACCAGTTTTCGGACCAGCGAAAAGCCGTTGGCGTGGAATCCGGTGGAGGCAAGACCCAGCACCCTGTCGCCGGCAACGATGCCCTGCCCGGTCAGGAGTGAATCGCGCTCGACCGCGCCGACGGCAAAACCGGCAAGATCGAAATCCCTGCCTGTGTAAAGACCGGGCATCTCGGCGGTTTCCCCGCCGATCAGCGCACATCCGGCAAGACGGCATCCTGCGGCGATGCCATTGATCACCCTGGCGGCCCCGTCGACATCAAGCGTCCCGGTGGCGAAATAATCGAGAAAGAACAGGGGCTCCGCCCCCTGCACGACAAGATCGTTGACGCACATGGCCACAAGGTCGATTCCGACCGTGTCAAGGTTCTGGCTTTCGATGGCCAGTTTCAGTTTCGTACCCACGCCATCGGTGGCGGCCACCAGAAGGGGATCGCGATAACCGGCGGCAGCCACATCGAACAGGGCCCCGAAACCTCCGAGGCCGCCCATGACCCCGGCGCGCCGGGTGCCCGCCGCCTGGGGTGCAATGCGCCGGACCAGGGCATTGCCGGCCTCGATATCGACGCCGGCCCGCCGATAGGCGTCCGAAGGCTGTTTCGGGGCCTCGGATGTCTTAACGGGTTTTTCCATACCACTTCCATGATAGATTGCGTTCGGGCAGGCCCGCTTGCAGGCCCGGTCGGGGCCGGGGCAGCCGTTTGCATCCCGGCATCCCTTCGCACCCTGAAGGCCTGCAACCGACCGCCCCGTATCCGGATTTCCGCATGCGGGCGCTCGGTCCCTTTGACAGGTGAGCGTGACGGCGTGGTGCAGGATAATGGATCGGCATCGGTTTGTAATGGGGCAATCCATGGCTTGGCGTTTCTTCCCGGAGAGGCACAGAAGATTAATCCGGGGTGCCCTCCGGGGATCGATCCGGGGGACCATGGGGTGGCCTGGACGCATCGTTCTGGCGGGCGCTCTTTGGGCGGGGATCCTGTCGCCTCTACCGCTCGGCGCGGCGGATGTCTTCACCGTGTCGGGGCTTGCCATCGATGCCACGGCCTCGACCGCGGCCCTGGCCCGTGACCGGGCGCTCGCCGACGGGCAGGCCCGGGCCTTCGAGGTCGTGTTCCGGCGGCTTGTCCCGCGCGAGTCCTGGCCGCGGCGGGGTGAAATCGGCACGCCGGAGCTGGCCCGGATGATCCGCGACTTTTCCGTCGATCATGAACGCACCTCGCCGGTCCGCTATCTGGCGGAGCTGACGGTGCGCTTCGAGCCCGACCAGCTTCGCCGGGCCTTCAGGGCGGCCGGGATTCCCTTTGCCGAAACGCGCAGCCGGCCTGTCCTCTTGCTGCCGATCCTCGATTCCGCTGGGGTCTATGCCTTGTGGGATGATCCGAATCCCTGGCGCAAGGCCTGGGATTCGGCCCTGTCCGGCCAGGGGCTGGTGCCGCTTCGCCTTCCCGCCGGGGATTTGCGCGATATGGCCCTGATCGGCGCCGAACAGGCGGTGCGCGGGGTTTCCGAACGTCTTGCGACCATGGCCCGCCGCCATCAATCCGCTACGGTGATTGTTGCCGTGGCCACGCGGTCACCTCTCGGGGATCGGTATCAGGTGGAACTCAGGCGGCATGCTTTCGAACCGGGAGAGACGGGGCCCGAGATCATCCGTTTCCAGCCCTTCGCGCGCGAGCCGGGTGAAAGCGAGGCCGAGGCGCTGACCTCGATCGCTCTCGGCATTGCCGGCTGGCTTGAGGAAGACTGGAAGGCCCGGAATCTGTTGCGCTCGGGCGATGTCGGCGAACTGATGGCGGAGGTTCCTTTGCAGGGGCTGGACGAATGGATCGGGATCCTTCGCCGTCTCGACGCCGTGGCGGTGGTCGATTCCCATCATCCGGTGTTCCTTTCCCGCAGCCTTGCCCGCATCAGGATCGTGCATTACGGCGATCTCGACCAGCTGGTGGTGGCGCTGGCCCAGAACGATCTGCGTCTGAGCCGCGGTGCCGTGCACTGGCAGCTTGGGGCGAGAGGCGGGGAGGCGCCCTCGCCATGAGCTATCTGCCGAATCTGATCTCGTTCCTGCGTCTGCTGTGTGTTCCCGCCGTGATCTGGGCGATTCTGGATGGCCGCCTCGTTCTTGCCTTCTGGCTCTTTCTGGCTGCCGGGATTTCCGATGCCATCGACGGTTTTCTGGCGCGGGCCTTCGATGCGCACAGCCTTCTTGGCACCTATCTCGATCCGCTGGCCGACAAGGCATTGCTGATCGGCATGTTCGCCACCCTCGGGGTGATCGGCCTCGTGCCGAGCTGGCTGGTCCTTGTGGTGATTTCCCGCGATGTCATGATCGTCGGCGGGGCGGTGCTGCTGCATACGCTTGGCCGAAAGGCCTTCATCGGGCCGCTGTTCATCAGCAAGATCAATACCGTCTTCCAGATCGGCCTCGTGGCCTTCGTTCTGGCCACGGCCGCCTTTACCCTGCCGCTGCCGGATCTGGGGCCTGTGCTGGTGCTTCTGACCGCCGCAACCACGGTGGCTTCCGGTTTTGCCTATCTGTTGCGCTGGTCCCGGACCGAAGTCGCCGCCAGCGCCGATGCCGATGCCGGCCCCGGAACCGCGTGAGGAACCGCTTGAGGGTCAGGAGACAGTGTTCGTGACACGCCAGATTCCCTTCGTTTTCGAGCCACGTCCGAGCCTCGGGGATGAGGATTTCCTGGTCGCACCCTGCAATGCGGAAGCCGTGGCCTGGATCGATCGCTGGCCCGACTGGCCCGGCCCCGCACTTGTGGTCACGGGCCCAGCCCATTCGGGCAAAAGCCATCTGGCATCGGTGTGGGCGGCGAAGTCGGGCGCCCGTTTTCTTTCCGTCGGGACGCTCGGTGACGAGGACGGGACCGGGCCCTTCATTCTTGACGATGCCGAAACCCTGGCCGGCAATCCTGCGGCGGAGCAGGGCCTTTTTCACCTTCTCAACAGGCTTTCGACCTTTCGTGGCCGGCTGCTTCTGGCGGCAGGCCATCCTCCGGCGCGCTGGCCGGTGTGCCTTGCTGACCTGTCCTCGCGTCTTGGTGCGCTGCCGATCGCCCCGATCCGCCAGCCCGATGATGCCCTGCTAGCCACGCTTCTGGTGAAGCTGTTTGCAGATCGCCAGATCGCGATCGATCCTGCGGTGATCCGCTTCATGGCGGCGCGGATGGAACGCAGTTTCGGGGCGGCATCGGCCCTTGTTGCCCGTCTCGATGCGGCCGCGCTGGCTGAAAACCGGGCGGTGACGATTCCGCTGGTGCGCTCGGTTCTTCTTGCCGCAGAACGCTCGTAACCCGGGGGGTGCGGATTCAGCGCCCGGCCTTCGGCAGATCCTTCGGAAAGATCAGGCTCTCGAGGATGCCCGAACCCGGGATCAGGCCATCTTCGCGCGGGTCGGGAATCCGAAGGATGGCGAGAGCTGCCGTCGGAAAGCCCATGGCAAGCCGCTGTCTTGCGGCCGGATGGCCGGAACCTGCCAGCCAGTCGGCGCACTCCTGGATTCCGGGATTGTGCCCGATCACCAAAAGAGGAGTCTCGCTCCGGTCATCCTCTTCGATCGCGTCCAGAATCTGCGCACGGTCAGCCAGATAAAGCGCGGGATTCTCCCGGATCGGGATCGGTGGTGCGGGCGTCTTTTCCGCCATGCCGTCTCTTGCCGCGGCGGCAAGGGCACTGGCCACGCATGAGGCGGTTTCGCGGGTGCGGCGCGCGGGGGATACGAGAATTCTTCGCGGGGCGGGGGCGGTTTCCAGAATCGCGCGGGCTGCGGCCGCGCTTTCCATCTTCCCGCGATCGATGAGGGCGCGATCGAAATCATCCCTTCCGGGGTGGGGCCGTTCGGCCTTGCCGTGCCGCATCAGGATCAGCCATGCCATGCCGCCTCCTTTTCCGCCACGGCCTGTCCCGTGTGGCGATCAGACTCGATTTTCATGAGCGCAAGCGTTCGGTGTCATGGTTTTTTGCAGGACATGGTGTAGCATGTTCGGTCGTGATCTTCATGAGTGCAAGGGGAAGCCTGTGTCTGAGGCCCTGTCCTGTCGGGATCCGGCTGTTCCGTCCTCCGCCCTGCCCGGCGGAAGCCAGGATCCGCGCCGCTTCCTGAACCGTGAATTGTCCTGGTTGGCCTTCAACGAGCGGGTGATCGAGGAATCGCTGAACCGGAACAACCCGCTGTTCGAACGGGTGCGCTTCCTGTCGATTTCTGCGAGCAACCTGAACGAGTTCTACATGGTGCGGGTTGCCGGGCTTGTTGCCCAGCTGCGGGCCGGATACCAGCAACGCTCTGACGACGGGATGAGCCCTGAAGAGCAGCTTGAGGCGATCCGCAAGTCATCCGCCCGGATTCTGGAGCTTCAGCAGGAGGTCTGGGCCATCCTGCGCCGCGAACTGGCGGAAGAAGGCGTGGTCGTGATGCGCCGCCGCGAGCTCTTGGCAGAGGGTTCTGATGCAGAACAGCCTGACGCAGAAAAGCTTGATGCCGAAGACAGGGCGGCCCTTGATGCCCATTTCCTCGAGCAGATCTTTCCGGTGCTGACCCCGATCGCCATCGACCCGGCCCATCCTTTTCCCTTCATCCCCAATCTTGGCCTTTCGGTGGTTCTGAATCTCAGGGAGGTGCGCACCGGCAAGATCCTGAACGCCCTTGTGCCGCTGCCATCCCAGCTTCCCCGATTCATCCCGGTCCCCGGCCCCGCGCGGCGTTATCTGACCCTTGAAAATCTCGTCATTCTGTTTCTGGACAGGCTGTTCCCCGGTTTCAGGATCGAAGGACGCGGGGTATTCCGGATCATTCGCGACAGCGAGGTGGAGTTCGAGGAGGAAGCCGACGATCTGGTTCGCGGCATTGCCTCGGCACTTGAACGCCGACGGCGCGGATCGGTGATCCGCCTGACCCTTTCAAGCAGGATGCCGGAAGAACTCAAGAGTTTCGTGATGCAGCAGATGAAGATCTCGCAGAGGGATACCTTCGAGCTTGAGGGGATTCTTGGCCTTGCCGATATCAGGGAACTCATCACCGATGATCGCCCTGATCTTCTCTATCCTCCCTTCCACCCCCGCTACCCCGAGCGGGTCGAAAGCTATCATGGGGATGCCTTTGCCGCCATTCGCGCCAAGGACATGATCGTTCACCACCCTTATGAAAGCTTCGATGTCGTGGTGCAGTTCCTGCGCCAGGCGGCCCGGGATCCGGATGTGGTCTCCATCAAGCAGACCCTTTATCGCACCAGCCGGGATTCCCCGGTCGTCCGTGCGCTGGTGGAGGCGGCCGAGGCGGGCAAGTCGGTGACCGCCGTGGTGGAACTGAAGGCCCGCTTCGACGAGGAAGCCAACATTCGCTGGAGTCGCGACCTCGAACGCGCTGGCGCCCAGGTCGTGTTCGGTTTCTTCGACCTCAAGACCCATGCCAAGGTCTCGCTGATCACCCGCAGGGAAGGTGGTGAGCTGCGTAGCTATGTGCATTTCGGAACCGGGAACTATCATCCCGTCACGGCACGGATCTATACCGATCTTTCCCTGTTCACCTGCGATCCGGCCCTGTGCCGCGATGCGGCCAGGCTCTTCAACATGATGACAGGCACCGCCAGACCGGCCCCGTTCGAAAAACTGGCTGCCTCGCCGATCGATCTGCGCGAGACCCTGATGCGCCTGATCGAGGAGGAAATCGGGCATGCCGCCGCTGGCCGCCCCGCCGGCATCTGGGCCAAGATGAACCAGATTTCCGATCCCGACATCATTGATGCCCTGTATCGCGCCTCTCAGGCCGGGGTTCCGATCACTCTGGTCTGCCGCGGAATCTGCTGCCTCAGGCCGGGGGTTCCCGGGCTTTCGGACCGGATCACCGTGAAGAGCATTGTCGGCCGCTTCCTGGAACATTCGCGAATCGTCGTCTTCGGCAACGGCAGCCCCCTTCCTTCGCCGGAAGCCCGGGTCTTCATCTCGTCGGCCGACTGGATGCAGCGCAATCTCAGCTGGAGAATCGAAACCCTGGTTCCCGTGGAAAACCCGACCGTTCATGCCCAGGTTCTGAACGAGATCATGGTGACCAACCTGCGCGATGACACCAGCAGCTGGAGCCTTGGCCCCGACGGCCTTTATTCCCGCCTGAAACCGGGTGATCCGGCGTTCAGCGCCCATCAATACTTCATGGATCATCCATCCCTTTCCGGGCGCTCGACAAGAAAGCGCATGGGCAACAGACTGCCCAGATCCTTTCTTCCCGGATCCTTCCCATGGAAACGTGGTTCCGCGTGACAGCTTCACCACCTTCCGCCAGCCATCCGGTTGCCGTGTCACCGTCTCTCGTCGCGGTTGTCGATATCGGCTCTAACTCGGTCCGCATGGTGGTCTATCAGGGCACCGGGCGGGCGCCGGTTCCGGTGTTCAACGAGCGTACCCTGTGCGCTCTTGGCAAGACTCTGGGCAAGACCGGAAGGCTTTATGGTCCCGGGGTTCTGATCGCCCTCGATCATCTGCGGCGTTTCGCCGCGATCGGACACGCCATGGGCGTCGGGCGATGGGAAGTTCTGGCGACCGAGGCGGTGCGCAGCGCGAGGGATGGCGGCAGCTTCGTCGAACAGGCCACAGCCATTCTTGGCTGCCCGATTCATATCCTCAGCGGAGACCTCGAAGCCGAGGCTTCGGCCCTTGGCG
>JBJHAU010000030.1:0-13018 GCA_050480665.1 Alphaproteobacteria bacterium
CGGCTTCGCCCTGGCGCTGACCCGCCGGCGTGTCGGACTGGGGGCGCCATGAACCCTGCCTTCCCGAACCCCGCACGCACCACAGACACAACCAGGACACCGGGCCCCGTGGTTCTGGTAGCCGGCGGAACCGGCGGCCACGTCTTTCCCGCCGAGGCCCTGGCCCATGAGCTGTCGCGTCGCGGCATCGCGCAGGCCCTGATCACCGATGGTCGTGGCACCGCATGGGCGGGCACGATTCCCGGCCTCGCGATCCACGCGGTGCGGGCGGGACGGATCACCGGCGTCCGCCCCCTCTCGCGGCTGCGCGGGCTTGCCGACATGCTGCTTGGCGGGCTGGAAGCGCGCCGTCTCCTTCGCCGGCTTGCGCCCTCGGCCGTGATCGGCTTCGGAGGCTATACCTCGCTCGCGCCCATGCTGGCGGCCATCAGCCTGAAGCTGCCCACCGCCCTGCACGAACAGAATGCCCTGATGGGCCGCGCCAACCGTCTGCTGGCCGGACGCGTCAGGGCCGTGGCCACAAGCTTTGCCCGGGTCGCCAGGATGCCCCGGAAGAGGGCCGGCCGGGTGCATCACACCGGCAATCCCGTGCGGCCCGCCATCCGCGAACTGCGAAGCCGGCCCTACCCTGCCCCCGGACCCGGCGAGGTCCTGCATATCCTGATCACCGGAGGAAGCCAGGGCGCCTCGGTCTTTTCCCGGATCCTGCCCGAGGCGCTGGGCCTGATGGATGACGCGGCGCGCCATCGCCTGCGGCTTTGCCAGCAATGCCGGATCGAGGATCGGGACGCGGTCGAGACGGCCTATCGCCGGCTCGGAATCGAGGCCGAGATCGCGCCCTTCTTTGCCGATCTGCCGACAAGGCTTGGCCAGGCCCAGCTGGTGATCTGCCGTGCCGGAGCCTCCAGCATTGCCGAACTGGCCTGTGCCGGGCGGCCGGCGATCCTGGTGCCCTACCCGCATGCGGCGGACGATCACCAGACAGCCAATGCAAGAGCCGTGGCCGAAACCGGCGGGGCCATCGTGATGGCAGAGCCGGACTTCACCCCCGAAGCGCTGGCCCGAACCCTTGCCTCTTTCCTCAAGGATCCGCACTCCCTTGCGCGGATGGCTCTGGCCATGGCCGGGAACGGGCATCCGGATGCCGATACGGCGCTGGCCGATCTGGTGATGGCGCTCGCCCTGGATGCGCGCCCTTCGGCTGGAGGGATCGCCGCATGAGAACGATTCCTCTCGATTTCGGAACTCTGCATTTCGTGGGAATCGGCGGCATCGGCATGAGCGGAATCGCCGAGGTGCTGCACGAGCTCGGCTACAGCGTTCAGGGATCGGATATCGGCGAGAATGCCAATGTCGCCCGCCTCAGAAGCCGTGGAATCGTGGTTCATGTCGGCCATGATGCCGCCCATATCGGCGATGCCCAGGCGGTGGTGGTCTCCTCTGCCATCGCCCGCGACAACCCGGAGGTGAAGGCCGCCCGCGCTGCCATGATCCCCGTGGTGCGGCGGGCGGAAATGCTGGCAGAACTGATGCGTCTGAAATGGGCCATCGCTGTCGGCGGCACCCATGGCAAGACGACGACGACCTCGCTGATCGCCGCGCTTCTGGATGGCGCCGGCTTCGATCCCACGGTCGTCAATGGCGGCATCGTCAACGCCTATGGCTCCAACGCCCGGCTTGGCCAGGGCGAATGGATGGTGGCAGAGGCCGATGAATCCGATGGCACCTTCACCCGGCTGCCTTCCACCATTGCCGTCGTCACCAACATCGATCCCGAACATCTCGACCATTTCGGCAGCTTCGAGGCCCTGAAGGCCGCCTTTGTCACCTTCGTCCAGAACATTCCCTTCTACGGCTTTGCCACCCTGTGCATCGATCATCCGGAAGTCCAGGCCATGATCCCCAGGGTTTCGGATCGCCGCCTGATCACCTATGGCACTTCGCCCCAGGCCGATGTCCGGGCGGTCAATCTGGCCATCACCGGCGCGGGATCGGGCTTCGACGTGATCCTGACAGCCCGGGCCAGCGAACGGCCGCGCACGATCCGCGACCTGCATCTGCCCATGATCGGCCGTCATAATGTCCTGAATGCCCTTGCCGCCATCACCGTGGCCCAGGAAATGGGAATCGACGACGCCAGGATCCGCGAGGGGCTTGGCAGCTTTGCGGGGGTGAGGCGACGCTTCACCCGCACCGGCGAGGTTCATGGCATCACCGTGATCGACGATTACGGCCATCATCCGGTGGAAATCGCCGCCGTTCTTTCGGGAGCCCGCGCCGCCACGGGCCAGCGCGTGATCGCCGTGGTCCAGCCGCACCGCTATTCGCGACTGAAGGCCCTGTTCGAGGATTTCTGTGCCTGCTTCAACGATGCGGACACGGTGATCGTTGCCGATGTCTACGCCGCAGGGGAAGCGCCGATCGAGGGCTTCGACCGCGACCGTCTGGTCGAAGGCCTTCGCGCCCACGGCCATCGCAACGTGATTGCGCTCGACACCCCCGAATCCCTTGCCGGAATCCTGCTGGGTCTGGCCGGGCCCGGCGATCTTGTGGTCTGTCTCGGCGCGGGATCGATCACCAGCTGGGCCCAGGCCCTGCCCGGACACATGGCCAGGCTGAGGGCCGGCACCGGCGAAACCGGGGAGGCCTTGCCATGATGGCTGCTCCCCTGATCCGAAAGTCCCTGATCGACAGGCTTCCCCCCGTGCGGGGGCGCTACCGGGAAAACGCCGATCTTGCGGCCACCACCTGGTTCCGCGTGGGCGGCCCGGCCGAAGTGCTGTTCCGCCCTGCCGATGCCGACGATCTGGCCGCCTTCCTGAAGGGCTGTCCCCGCGATGTGCCCGTGACCGTGATCGGTGTCGGTTCGAACCTGCTGGTGCGCGATGGCGGTGTTCGCGGGGTGGTGATCCGCCTTGGCCGGACCTTTGCCGCCATCGGGATCGATGGCACCACGGTCAAGGCCGGGGCCGGGGCCCTTGATGGCCATGTGGCCCGGGCCGCCGCCGCTGCCGGACTTGCCGGACTCGAATTCCTGGCCGGGATTCCCGGCACCATCGGCGGCGCCGTGGCCATGAATGGCGGCGCCTATGGACAGGACATGCAGGGCGCGCTGATCGAGGTTCTGCTCGTGGAATCCGACGGCACGCAAAGGATGGTCGAGGCCGCAGCCCTTGATCTCGGCTACCGGCGGGCGGCCATTCCCGAAGGCGCGATCCTTATCGAGGCCAGGCTGAAAGGCCATCACGATGCGCCCGAGGCGATCGCCGAGAGGATCGCGCGGATTCAGGAAAGCCGCCAGCAGACCCAGCCGGTACGCAGCCGAACCGGCGGGTCCACCTTCCGCAATCCCGAAGGGGCCCGGGCCTGGGAACTGATCGAGGCCGCCGGCTGCCGGGGCCTCTGCCTTGGCGGGGCCCAGGTGTCCGAACAGCACTGCAACTTCCTGATCAATACCGGCAATGCCAGCGCCGCCGATCTCGAGGCGCTCGGCGAGGAGGTGCGTCGTCGCGTTCATGCCGCGACCGGAATCCTTCTCGAATGGGAAATCCGGCGCATCGGGGTAGCCGGGTCAGGCAGCGGGGGGGAACCGCGATGACCGCCCTTTCGGATCTTCGCAGGGTGGCGGTGCTGATGGGCGGTCCTTCGGCGGAACGCGAGGTTTCGCTGGTCTCCGGCAAGGCCTGCGCCGAAGCCCTGGATACGCTTGGCCTCGAGGTATGCCCGATCGTGGTCGACCGCGATCCGGCGCGGGTTCTGGCCGCCCTCGATCCCCGGCCGGACTGCATCTTCAACGCCCTGCATGGCCGCTTCGGCGAGGATGGCTGCATCCAGGGCCTGCTTGAATGGATCGGCATTCCCTATACCCATTCCGGGGTTCTTGCCTCGGCTCTTGCCATGAACAAGCCGGCGGCGCGGCGAATGTTCACCGAAGCGGGTCTGCGCTGCGCCGAAGGGCGGGTCGTGAGCCGCGATGCGGTGCTGGCCGGCTCGGTCATGGCGCCGCCCTATGTGGTGAAACCCCTGAACGAGGGATCCAGCGTCGGCGTCTCGATCATTGCCGACGAAGGACCGCCCCACGATCTTGGCGACGGCTGGCCCTATGGCGACGAGGTGCTTGTCGAGCGCTACATTCCGGGCCGGGAAATCCAGGTCGCGGTGATGGGGGGCAAGGCGCTTGGCGCGATCGAGATCCGGCCGCACGGGGGATTCTACGACTACGAGGCGAAATACACGGCGGGCCGTGCCGATCATCTCATGCCGGCCCCCCTCGATCCGGCACGCTATGCCGAGGCCCTGACCATTGCCGAGACCGCCCACCGGACCCTGGGCTGCCGCGGCGTGAGCCGCGCCGATCTGAGGCTCGACGAAAGACCTGGCGAGGCTCAGGGGTTCTATCTTCTGGAAATCAACACCCAGCCGGGAATGACCCCCTTGTCCCTTGTTCCGGAAATCGCGGCCCATGCCGGGATCGGCTTCACTGAACTTGTCGCCTGGATGGTGGAGGATGCCTCATGCCCACGCTGACCCCCCGGCAGAAGAGGACACGCCGCACAGGACCGGCCCGGGCAAGGCGTCCGATGCCGCTTGTCCTGCGCCGTCTTCTGCGGCTTTCCCCCTGGCCCGTGGCCGGTCTTGTGGTGGCGGGCCTGGCCGGGTGGAGTCTCGCCTCCGGCCATGCGGGACACGGGGCGCGGATGCTTCATCAGGAAGCCCTGCTGGTCTCGGCACGGCTCGGGCTGCGGGTGGAACAGGTCTATGCCAGCGGCCGGGAGCGTCTCGAACGCGAGGCTCTTCTCGCCGCCCTGGGGGCCGAGACCGGGATGCCGATCCTGGCCTTCGACCCACGCAAGGCCAGGGAACGGATCGAGCGTCTGCCCTGGGTGGCCTCCGTCTCGGTCGAACGTCGCCTTCCCGACAGCCTTCATGTCGCGATCATCGAACGTCGACCGCTGGCGCTGTGGCAGAGAGGCGGACAACTGACCCTGATCGATGAACAGGGTCGGCCCATCCCCGGACAGGAGCCGGGCGGTTACGCCCATCTGCCCCTGGTGGTCGGGGACGGGGCCGCCAGCAACGCCCTGGCGATGATCCGGATGATCGACCGTCACCCGGAACTGGCCGAACGGCTTGAAGCCCTGGTGCGGGTCGGCAACAGGCGCTGGGATATCCGGTTCACCGGCAATGTCACCGTCCGCCTTCCGGAAATCGGCGCCGGAGAGGCCCTGGACAGGCTGGCCGGACTGCACCGTCGCGAACAGATCCTGGATCGGGCGATCGTCGTTGTCGATCTCAGGATCGCCGACCGGCTCGTGCTGCAGACCCTGCCCCCCGAAGCCGGCGGTCGCCCGGCCCCGAGACCCCGCCCCACCCCCGCCCGCGACGCATGAGGCGCCTCGCATGAAGACCCGCCATCCCAGAAACAAGTCGGAACTGATCGGCGCGCTGGACATCGGCTCGGGCAAGATCACCTGTTTCATCGCCAAGGTGATGGATGAAGGCATGATTCGTGTGGTGGGAATCGGCCACCAGTCCTCTGCCGGGGTGCGTCAGGGGATGATCTGCGATGTGGAGGCGGCCGAAGGCGCGATTCTGGCCACCGTGCATGCGGCCGAGCAGATGGCCGGCGAAAGCATCGAGAAGGTGATCGTGAACCTGTCCGGCGGCGCCCCGCAATCGGCAACGCTGAACTTCGAGGTCTCCATTGCCGGCCATGAGGTCGGCGACAGCGATATCCGCAAGGTGGAAACCCAGGGCCACCAGGCCTGCCAGTCCGGCGAGCGCGCCCTGATCCATTGCATCCCTGTTGGCTATACCATCGACGGAGCCCGGGGGATCCGCGATCCCCGGGGCATGTATGGCGAACGCCTGGGGGTGAGCATGCACATGGTCACCGCCACCCAGGGAGCCGTGCGAACCCTCGTGACCTGTCTTGCCCGCTGTCGGCTGGATGTGGAGAGCATCGTTCTCGGTGCCTATGCCTCCGGGCTCGCCGCGCTGGTTGAAGACGAGATCAACCTCGGGGCGACGGTGATCGACATGGGGGCGGGAACAACCTCGGTCGCCGTGTTCTACGATGGCCATCTGCTGCATGTGGACAGCGTGCCGATCGGCGGCAGCCATGTTACCGCCGACATCGCGAGGGGACTGTCGACCCCTCTGGCCCATGCCGAACGCATGAAGACCCTCTACGGAAACGCCATCGCCTCGCCCAGCGATGAACGGGACATGATCGAGGTTCCGCTGATGGGCGAAGACGGCCGTGGCCATGGCAACCCGGTGCCGCGTTCCATGCTGACCGGGATCATCCGCCCGCGCCTTGAGGAAACCCTGGAACTGATCCGCGGCAGGCTGGAAACCGCAGGCTACGATCGCATTGCCGGCCGCAGGGTGGTGCTGACCGGCGGCGCCAGCCAGCTGAACGGAATCGCCGAACTGGCCGCCGACATTCTCGACAAGCAGGTTCGCCGTGGTCGCCCGATGAAGGTTGCCGGGCTGGCCGATTCCACCGGTGGCCCTGCCTTTGCCGCCTGCGCCGGGCTTCTGATCCATGCCGTCCGGAAGCCGGGCGACACCCCTGCCGGGATCCTTCCCGGTCGTCCTTTTTCCAACGCAACAAGGGAGCCCGACGGCCTGTTCGGCCGTGTCGGGTTGTGGCTCCGTGAAAACTTCTGATCCCCGCATGTCCCTAATCCGCCCGGGCGGCCCCGCAGCCCTTGCGCCCGCCCGCGCGCCTGCCCGAGTGTCCGACCACACGCGGCACCATGACCACGACCGTTCCCCCACCCCCTGCACAGAGACCATCGTTCAAAGGAGGCAGCCATGACCATCACCTTCAAGATGCCCCACCCCGAGCCCGATCTGAAGCCGCGCATCACCGTTGTCGGTGTCGGCGGCGCCGGCGGCAACGCGGTGAACAACATGATCATCAACAAGCTGGAAGGCGTCGAATTCGTCGTGACCAACACCGACGCCCAGGCCCTGGCCCAGTCCCGCGCCGAGCGCCGAATCCAGCTTGGACGCCAGATCACGCAGGGGCTTGGAGCCGGTTCGAGGCCCGATGTCGGCAAGGCCGCGGCCGAGGAAGCGATCGACGAGATCATCGAACAGATCCAGAATTCCAACATGGTGTTCATCACCGCCGGCATGGGGGGTGGAACCGGAACCGGGGCCGCTCCGGTGGTGGCCCGCGCCGCCCGCGAGCAGGGAATCCTGACGGTCGGCGTCGTCACCAAGCCCTTCCAGTTCGAAGGCCTGAACCGGCAACGGATCGCCGATGAGGGGATCGCCGAGCTTCAGCACTATGTCGATACGCTGATCATCATTCCCAACCAGAACCTGTTCCGCATCGCCAACGAGAAGACAACCTTCGCCCAGGCCTTCGAACTGGCCGATAACGTTCTTTATTCGGGGGTTCGCGGGGTGACCGACCTGATGGTGATGCCCGGCCTGATCAATCTCGACTTCGCCGATGTTCGTCAGGTGATGAGCGAAATGGGCAAGGCCATGATGGGCACCGGAGAGGCCGAAGGCGAAAGCCGCGCCACCGCCGCCGCCGAAGCTGCCATTTCCAACCCTCTGCTCGACGATGTGTCGATGGAAGGGGCCAAGGGTGTCCTGATCAACATCACCGGCGGCATGGACATGACCCTGTTCGAGGTCGACGAGGCCGCCAACCGGATCCGCAGCGAAGTCGATCCCGCCGCCAACATCATCTTCGGCTCCACCTTCGATGAATCGCTCGAAGGCAAGGTCCGGATTTCGGTGATCGCGACGGGGATCGATGCCGAGGCGGCCGTCCAGCCTTCGCCGCTCGGACGCATCAGCCTTGTCAGCGACAACAGCACGGATCCCCGGAGAATGGCACCGATGGCCGCGACGCCGCCGGAACCGGTCCAAGCGCAACCCGCCACAGGCACCACGGAGTCCATGCCGGCCGGAAACAGCATGGGCAACCTGGACAGCACGGGCACGGTGGCCCCCACGGATACCCAGGCTTCCGTGAATGCGCCGCTTCAGGAGATCGCCCCGAGCCCCCGTGGCGGCATCCATGGCGACGCCGATCGCCCCTTCCTGCCCGAAGCGCCTGTCATGGCGCCGGAACGGGTGGAACGCGCATCGACCCGCCCTGCCCCCGATCCTTTGGCCGAGGCCGCGCTGGTCAATGCCGGCAAGCCGGGTATGACCGCCCGTTCCCTGCGCAAGGGGCTGAGCCTGTTCGAGCGGGTGACCGGGGCGCGCAAGAGTGCCTCCACCCAGGAAACACCGGTGCGCAGGGAGCCGGGCAGCCGCCTTGGCGGAGAACCGCGCCTGACCTCCGCCGATTCCCTGCCGCGCCAGGGTGCTCTGAAAACGGCAAGGCCCGAAACCGTGGACAGGACCACAGAAGGGAGCGTGGAAAGGCCCGAGGCGGGCCATTCCGCCATGCCTGAAACGAGCCCCGCCATGGCGCCCGCATCCAAGGCCGGAGCGGAGAACAGGCCAACAGCCCCAGTGCCATCGCCAGCGCCCGGGAATCCTGCGCTGCGCGCCGCGCCACAGGCCGCACACCCGGTCGCTCCGGCCGCCGGCCCTGTTCGGGCCCAGGCTTCGATCCCCCCTGCCGCCCCGCGCAAGGCGGACCAGAATCAGGCCGGTTTCGCCGAACTCGACCCCACATCGGGAAGCGATCGGGATGTCCCGGATGATCTTCTGGAAATTCCGGCCTTCCTTCGCCGGCAGGCCAACTGAGAGAGGAGAAAGGATGCGCAACGCCCCTCATGGCGCCGCGTAACATTCTGTAACATCTGTTGATTTGTGCTGGCCGACCAGGATTGCTAGACCATCCTGGTCGGCCATTCCCTGCCCGGCAGGTTTGCCAGATGGCGACGTTCCCAGATGGCAACGTTCCCGGGCGCCACTTTCGAACCCCGGGCGCAAGACATAGGGAAGAGGGCATCACGAGGGACAGGTTCCGGGTCAGTGTTCGGGAGAGGGACCGGAATCGAAGGCCGCGCCACGCGGTCCGAACGCGGGTCAGGCACCCAAGGAGCAGGCACCCGAGGGGCAAGCCCCCGAAAGGCGGCGCAAGCAGGAGAGTACGGGGGATCATGACCACCTTCATCAAGCAGCGTACCCTGAAGAACAGCATCGGCTGCACCGGCATCGGCCTTCACACCGGGGCCCGGGTCCAGATGGTGCTTCGCCCGGCGCCGGAAGACAGCGGCATCCGTTTCAAGCGAACCGATATCGGCGGCGGCCAGTCGATCATCCCGGCCTGCTGGCAGCGTGTCACGGAAAGCCAGCTCTGTTCCACGATCACCGACGAGGACGGGATTTCCGTCAAGACCATCGAGCATCTGATGGCCGCCTTCTCGGGCGCCGGACTCGACAATGTTCTGGTCGAACTCAACGGACCGGAGGTGCCCATCATGGATGGCAGCGCCGCGCCTTTCCGCTTCCTGATCGATTGCGTCGGCACCGTGGCCCAGGACCGGCCGCGCCAGGCCATCCGGATCCTGAAGCCGGTGCAGGTTGTCGATGGCAACCGCGAGGTCTCCCTGACCCCGGCGGAAAGCTTCAGCCTTGCCCTTGAGATCGAGTTTGCCACCCAGGCGATTGCCCGCCAGTCCTACACGCTGGTTCTTTCCGAAGGCACCTTCGGCAACGAGATCGCCAACGCCCGCACCTTCGGCTTCGAACACGAGGTTGCCATGCTGCGTGCGGCCGGCCTGCTGAAGGGCGGGTCTCTCGACAATGCCATTGTCGTCTCCGGAGACCGCGTCCTGAACGATACGGGCCTTCGCTACCCGGACGAATTCGTTCGCCACAAGCTTCTGGACTCCATCGGCGATCTCTACCTTGCGGGCGCCCCCATTCTTGGCCATTTCCGCGGGTTGCGCTCGGGCCATGCGATGAACCATCGCCTGCTTCAGGCGCTGTTCGACGACGAGACCGCATGGACGCGCGTTCCCATGGTCGCAAGGGACACCCGCAAGTCTGAATCCCCGGCCTTGTCCGGGGAGCCGGCAGTCATGCCGGCTTTCGGCCGCGCCGCCGTGCAGGCTTCCCTCCGGGCCTGATGCCGGCCCGGGGCCGCCCCCTGCCCCTTGCCCTCTCTCGATGATGTTGCCGGGTGCCGGCCTCTGCGTGCTATAGTCGCGGGGATCGGATGGCGTGGCCGCGCCCAGTGCGGGGCTCTGTCCGGTTCTCAATGCAGCCCTTGCGCAGCGGTTTGGTTCATGACGGCCCCTTTCCAGACTCCTTCCATCCCCCGCACCGGCCCCCGCCCGGACTCTGCCGCCCGAAAGCGGCGCGATTCCGGCCTGTCTGGCCTTTCTGGCCTGGGCCGACTTCGCAGCCTGGCTCTCGGCCTTGCGCTCGCCGGGCTTGCCGCCTGTTCCGCGCCGACGCCTTCGGTGGAACCCGATCAGCCGGTGCATCAGCTTTACAACACCGGCATGTCCCTGCTTCAGCAAGGACGCACGGCCGGGGCTGTCCGTTTCTTCGACGAGGTCGAGCGTCAGCATCCCTATTCGGCCTGGTCGGCCAGGGCGATCCTGATGTCGGCCTATGCCCATTACCTGGTGGCCGAACACGACAGATCGATCGCCGCACTCGACCGTTTCATCCGTTTGCATCCGGGCTCGCCGGACATTGCCTATGCCTATTATCTCAGGGCTCTGAACTATTACGAGCAGATCGCCGATATCGAGCGCGATCAGGCCATTACGCGCCTTGCCATGGAGGCTCTTGATCAGGTGGTGCGCCGCTTCCCGGACACGCCCTACGGCCGTGATGCCCGCCTGAAACACGACCTTACCGTCGACCAGATCGCCGGTCAGCATGTGTCCATCGGCCGCTGGTATCAGAGACAGAACCAGCATATTGCCGCCATCCGCCGCTTTCGCACGGTGATCGAATCCTACCAGACGACATCCCATGTGCCCGAAGCCCTGCATCGGCTGACCGAGAGCTATCTGGCCATCGGCCTGACGGGAGAAGCGACCCGCGCTGCCTCTGTTCTCGGCCACAATTTTCCCGACAGCGCCTGGTATCTGGATTCCTATGTGCTGATGACCGGAATCGACCGCGAGACGCTCAACCGCCAGACCGGTCTTCAGGATGGCGAGGATGCGGGGCGCCGATCCTGGCTTGGGCGGGCCTGGAACACGATCTTCTGAGCGCCGGATGCTCGCGCGCCTCCTGATCCGCGATGTGGTTCTGATCGACAGGCTGGACCTTGCCTTCCCCCGGGGGCTTTGTGTCCTGACCGGGGAAACCGGCGCGGGAAAATCCATCCTTCTCGACTCTCTGGGGCTTGCGCTGGGCGAACGCGCCGTTGCCGGGCTTGTCCGGCATGGCGCGGATCGAGCCCAGGTCAGTGCCAGCTTCGAGGTGCCCGAGACCCATCCTGCCCGCCAGATCCTGCATGATCGCGGCATCGAGGATGAACCGGTTCTGGTGCTGCGGCGCATCCTGAATGCGGATGGCCGCTCGCGTGCCTTTGTCAACGATCAGCCGGTCAGCATCGGGCTTCTGGCAGAGCTTGGGGCACAGCTTGTGGAAATTCACGGCCAGCACGAAAATCGCGGGCTGATGAATCCTTCCCATCACCGCGCCCTTGTGGATGCCTTCGCCGGCAACCAAGCCCTTCTGGACAGCACGGCCGAGGCCTGGCGACACTGGCAGGCCGCTCGGAAGGCCGAGGCCGAGGCTAGGGACGCGGCCCGCGACGCCCGCCGGGATGAACAGTTCCAGAGACAGGCGCTCGCCGATCTCGACAGCCTCGACCCAAGACCCGGAGAGATCCTGCAACTGGAAGAGGAACGGCGTTTCCTCGCGGCGGGTTCCACCCTCGCCACGGCCCTGGACTCTGCCCGTCGCGCCCTTGCCGAGGATCAGGATGTCGGCTCTGCCCTCAACCAGGCCCTGCGGGCGCTCGACCGGCAGAAGGACAAGGCGGGCGGACGTCTGGATACCGCCATCGGAGCACTGGAACGCGCCATTCTGGAATGCGACGAGGCGCTGGCCGCCATCGCCGCCGCCGCCGAGGCGCTCGATGCCGATCCCGGCCGCCAGCAGGTTGTGGAGGATCGGCTTCATGCCCTGAAGGCTCTGGCCCGCACCCACGGGTGCGATCCCGATGCCCTGGCCGATCTTGCCGAAACCCTGCGCCGAACACTGGCCGCCCTGGACGATTCCGGCGAAGACCTCGCCCGGCTGGCCCGGGAAACCGCCACGGCGGAAGCACGGTATCGCGATGCGGCGCTTCGTCTGCGTGACTCACGCAACAAGGCGGCCCTCGCCCTGAAGACCCGGATCGCCATGGAGCTGCCTCCCCTGAAGCTCGAGAAAGCCCGCTTCGAGACCGAAATCACCCCGCTTGACTGGACGGAGTCCGGGCCGGAAGGGGCGGATCGTGTCCGCTTCCTGATCGCCACGAATCCGGGAACCACACCGGGGGCCCTGAACAAGATCGCATCGGGCGGCGAGGCGGCGCGGATCATGCTGGCGCTCAAGGTCGTGCTGGCCAGGGACAGCGCCCTGCCGACGCTGATCTTCGACGAGGTGGATGCGGGCATTTCCGGCGCCACCGCCGCCGCCGTGGGCGAGAGGCTGTCCCGGCTGGGCGATGATCTTCAGGTTCTGGTGGTGACGCATTCGCCGCAGGTCGCCGCCCGCGGCGCCTGGCATGGACGGGTGCACAAGGGGGGCGCACCCTCACAGGCCATCACCGAGGTCGAATCGCTGGACGGACGGGCGCGGCGCGAGGAGATTGCCCGCATGCTCGCCGGGGCGGAAATCACCGATGAGGCCCGGGCCGCGGCCGACAGGCTGCTTTCGGGGGGCGGCGGATGAGCAGGCCTGAGAACAGCGCATCGGTTCCGGTGGAAGCGTTGAACGAAATCGAGGCCGCCGCCGAGCTGGCCCGGCTTGCCCATGACATCGCCCATCACGACCGGCTCTATCATGGCGAGGACGATCCCGAAATTTCCGATGCCGACTATGATGCGCTTCGCGTCCGCAACGCGGCCAT
>JBJHAU010000031.1:0-13009 GCA_050480665.1 Alphaproteobacteria bacterium
CCAGCGCAGATAGCGGCAGGGAAGGCGGGGGGGATCGTTCTCGCGGATGATCTTGGTTCCGGTCTTCGGGGGCACGAGGGCCAGAAGATCCATGGCCACGAGGGCCCCGGGGGCAAGACGATCAGGCGCGATATAGCTGGATGTGGCCGCCCGGGCAGATCCTGCAAGAATGGTCTTGCGGATCTCGCTGGCGGCGTCGCGGCTGGCACGGTCCCGGCCGAACAGGCGGGAGCGGACAGCCTGATCGAGGCTCAGGCCGCGACCGGTCAAGGTCTCCTCGAAGCGCCTGAAAAGATCGCGGGTGGCATCCTCGGCGCTGTGGGTGATGGTCGATTCTGCGCCGAGCATGATCCAGTCCATGCCGTGCCATGTGGCGTGGGTGATCCGCATGTCGTTCTCCTTTCGGTCGGGGCTGCGCCGGATGCCCGCTCATTATGAACCGCATTCGATGTTCTGTCAGGCATGGAGGGATATGGGGGGGGATGTAGGGAGGGAAGTGCAGCGGAACCGGGGCCCATCCATGACGGGTGACACGCCGGATCAAGGGTTGCAGACCCTGTGCCCTGCCGCCATGATGGCCAGCGCCCGGGCCCGCTTCGGGCCCGTTTTTCACCCGCGAAGGCTTGCAGGACTTGGAGATCATCTTTCTTGGCGGTGCCGGAACGGTCACCGGATCGAAGTTCCTGTTGCGCGACGGGCGGCGGCGCATTCTCGTCGATTGCGGGCTGTTCCAGGGTTACAAGGCCCTGCGCCTCAAGAACTGGGCACCGTTGCCGGTGGCCCCGGCAGGGATCGATTCCGTGGTCATCACCCATGCCCATCTGGATCACTCGGGCTATCTTCCCCTGCTGGTGCGCAACGGGTTTCGTCGTCAGGCCCATGTCACGCCGGGCACGGCCGATCTTCTCGAAATCCTGCTGACCGACAGCGGTTTCCTGATGGAACAGGAGGCCGATTATGCCAACCGGCACGGTTTTTCCCGTCATCGGCCCGCCAGACCGCTCTATACCGAGGCCGATGCCCGTGCCGCCTTGAAGCATCTGACGCCGGTTCCCTTTCACAAGCCGGTCCGGATTCGCGGCGGTGCCACGCTGCGGTTTCTTCGCGCCGGGCATATCCTTGGCGCGTCCATGGCCGAGCTGGAGATCGGCGGCAAGACCATTCTCTTTACCGGCGATCTCGGCCGGCCCCAAAGCGCCACCATGGTCGATCCGGAACCGGTGCGCCGGGCCGATGTGCTGGTTGTCGAATCAACCTATGGCGATCGCACCCATAACCATGGCGATGCCGAAGGGGCGCTGGCCGATATCATCAATCGCACGGCGGCGCGGGGCGGAACGGTGATCATTCCCGCCTTCGCCGTCGGCCGGACGCAAAGCCTTCTCTATCATCTTTATCGTCTGAAGGCTGACGGCAGGATTCCGGATCTTCCGGTTTTTCTCGACAGCCCCATGGCGGTCAATGCCAGCGAGATCTTCTGTCGTCACAGCAAGGATCACCGGCTCAGCGCGGCGGAGGCTCATGCCGCCTGTGGTGTCGCGCACTATGTGCACAGCGTGGCCGATTCCCAGGCCCTCGATACCAACAGGATGCCCAAGGTCATCCTTTCCGCAAGCGGGATGCTGACCGGGGGGCGTGTCGTTCATCACCTGAAATCCTACGCTCCCAACCCGGCCAACGCCGTGGTGCTGACAGGATTCCAGGCCGGGGGAACCCGTGGCGCCGCGCTCCAGGCCGGGGCCGATGCGGTGAAGATTCATGGCCAGATGATCCCCGTGAAGGCAGAGGTTCTGTCCCTCGACATGCTTTCGGCTCATGCCGATGGCGGCGAAATTCTCGACTGGCTCAAGGGCTTCGAGGAGCCCCCGGCCGAGACCTTCATCGTTCATGGCGAACCGGATGCCGCCGATCAGCTCAGGCTGCGGATCGAGGATTCACTGGGCTGGTCGGTCACGGTGCCGGATTATCGCGATCGTTACCCCCTTTTCGAGGCATGACGGGATCGGTCGGGGGCCGATTGTGGCAACGCTTGGGGCTGCCGTGGAATGCTGCAGGGTGAAAAGCAGGGCGGCGCGCCCCATCCGGCCCGATCCGCAGGCTTCGGATGGCAACGCCGGGCGGGCGGTTCCGGAGGCCGGGCAACCATGATGCAGTGTCTGCGAAGTCTCGGGGCAAGTCTCAGGGATCTTTTCCCGGTCGTGCTTGTTGTCGGGGGCTTTCAGCTGTTTGTCGTTGGCCGGCCACTGCCGGACGGGATCGCCTTCGCCGATCTGGCGATCGGGCTTCTGTTTGTCGTTCTCGGTCTGTCGTTGTTCGTGGGAGGGCTGCGTCTCGGCCTTTTTCCCATGGGAGAGGGGCTCGCCCGGGATCTCGTCGAACGTCGCTACGGGCCATGGCTGTTCGTGTTCGCCTTCGCCCTGGGGTTCGGAGCCACCATCGCCGAGCCCGCGCTGATTGCGGTGGCCGACAAGGCAGGGCGGGCCATGGCGGATTCCGGGATCATCGATAGCGGATCCATGGCGGGATTTGCCCTTTCCCTGCGGTTTGTCGTGGCCGTTTCGGTCGGTTCTGCCGTGTTGCTGGGGGTGATCAGGATCCTGAAGGGCTGGCCCCTGCACCTTCTGATCATCGGCGGTTATGCGCTGGCCCTGCTTCTGACCCTTTGGGCGCCGGATGTGATTGTCGGCATCGCCTATGATTCCGGCGGGGTGACAACCTCCACCATCACCGTGCCGCTCGTTGCCGCCCTCGGTGTTGGGCTGTCCAGTGTCATACGGGGCCGAAATCCCCTGCTCGACGGTTTCGGCCTGATCGCCCTGGCCTCGGTGATGCCCATTCTCTTCGTCATGCTGTTCGGCCTTCTGAGGTTTGCAGGATGATTCCCGACCTTCTTCGCCAGCTGCTGTCCACCAGCCTTGATGTTGCGCTGGTCATTGCCATTGTCTTCGGCTTTCAATGGCTTGTCGTGCGCCGCCCTCTTCCCGATCCCTCACGCACCATATTGGGATTTGGCATGGTGGTGCTTGGCCTTGCCCTGTTCATGATCGGTCTTGACCTTGCCCTGTTCCCCATGGGGGCCATGATTCCCGAGCAGCTCGTGGCGGATGATGTCCTGCCGGCCCTTGCCGATGGCGCGGTACGGCATTGGTGGGATTATGCCTGGATCTACGCCTTTGCCCTGGCTATCGGGATCAGCACCACCATTGCCGAGCCGGCCCTGATCGCCGTCGCCATGAAGGCGGAGGAATGTTCCGGAGGCACGATCAATGCCTTCTGGCTTCGGGTGGCGGTCGCCATCGGGGTCGGGATCGGCATCACCCTGGGAGCCTGGAGAATCGTGACAGGGGCTCCCCTGCACTGGTTCATCATGGGGGCCTATGCGCTGGTGATCCTTCAGACCTTCTGTGCGCCGCGAAGAATCATTCCGCTCGCCTATGATTCCGGCGGGGTGACGACCTCCACCATCACCGTGCCGATCATTGCTGCCCTTGGCCTCGGGCTTGCCAGTGCGATCGAGGGCCGCGATGCGCTCATGGATGGCTTCGGCATGATCGCCCTGGCCTGCCTGTTTCCGATCATCACCGTGATGGGCTACGCTCAGCTTGTCGCGCTGAAACAGTACCGAAGCCGTCTGGCGCGCCAGGATCGGCCGGTTGGCCAGGATGAAGGGGTTCCGTGATGACACTGAAACTGATTGTCGCGATCATCGATCCGCAGAAGACCGAAATCCTGATCGAGACGGCAAGAAAGGCGGGCGCCACGGGGGCGACCATTGTGAACAACGTGCGCGGAGAGGGCATGTTTCCCGTGACAGGCCTGCTCGGGCTGCAACTCGACGCGCAGAAGGATCTGGTGCTGTTTGTGGTGCGCGCGGATCGGGCGGAGGCCATTCTCGACGAGATCGCCACGGTCTGCGATCTCAACGACAAGCCGGGGACGGGCATTGCCTTCCAGCTGGATGTGGACAAGGCCGCCGGGCTGCGCACACAGATTCCGGAAGGCTAGGGAGAGGGGAAGGGGGACTGTTCCCGCCGGTGCGGACACCCCCCTGGATGGCATCAGGCCCTTCCTGGAACAATGGGGGATATGGTCAGGGAATCTGGCTGGGGGACCTGGATTCGAACCAGGACTAAGCGGGTCAGAGCCGCTCGTTCTACCGTTAAACTATCCCCCAGTGGGTCGGCTGCGCAGGCCGTTCCCCGGGCCATGGCCGGGGCGGAAGGACGGCCTTTTACCACGGACGCCAGCGCGAAAACAAGACTTGAGCACCTTTGCGGCTGCCTGCAACCTTCCTCCGCCAGGGGCGCCGTCATGGCGGCGGGGCCAGGTTTTCCCCGCTGTCCTTTCCGGATTTCCTTTTCCCTTGTCGGGGCGGTTCCGCTAGATTGGCCTGATGAAACTCTATCGGGGGCCCTATCGTCGAAACGCCCGACGCGATCCGGCCATGATGCAGGCCGGAATCGTGGCCGGGCCGGTCTCGCCGCCGTCATGTTCCGCCCCCCCCGAAAGGCCCTTTGCCGCCCTTGATCTTGGCACCAACAATTGCCGCCTGCTGATCGCCGTGCCCGAACCGCCCGGCTTTCGGGTGATCGACGGCTTTTCCCGGATTGTCCGGCTTGGCGAAGGGCTGGAGCGTCGCGGAAGGCTTGGCCGGAAGGCTATGGAGCGGGCGCTGGGCGCCCTCACCGTGTGTTCGCGCAAGATCCATTACAGCAGGGTGGGCCCCCTGCGGGCGGTGGCGACCGAGGCATGCCGCCAGGCGGGAAATTGCGAGGATTTTCTGGATCGGGTGCGCTCCGAGACCGGATTGAGGCTGGAGATCATCACCCCCCGCGAGGAAGCCGCGCTGATGCTTGCCGGCTGCGCCCCCCTTCTGGTGCCCGACAGGACACATGCCCTGGTCTTCGATATCGGCGGCGGCTCGACGGAAATCGTCTGGGCGGCGCTGGGCGGGGCGGATGATCCTTCTCCTTCCTGTCGCGGGCACGCTGAATCCGTCCGCCGCATCGACTGCCTGTCGGTGCCCATCGGTGTCGTCAACCTGTCGGAACGGCACGGGCGCAACGACATGGATACCGCAGCCTATGAGGGTCTGGTCGCCCAGTTCGCCGAACGGATCGCGGATTTCGCCCGACGGCATGAGATCGCCGCCGCCATTGCCGAGGATCGGGTGCAGATGCTTGGCAGCTGCGGCACCGTGACCACCCTTGCCGGGCTGAATCTGGGCCTTTCCTGTTACGATCGGCGCCGTGTCGATGGGGTCTTTCTCGACTTTGCCGAGATCCGGGATGTCACCGCCCGTCTGCTGGCCATGGATCATGCCGGTCGGGCCCGTGAAGGCTGCATCGGCCACGCCAGGGCCGACCTTGTCCTTGCCGGTTGCGCGATTCTGGATGCCATCTGCCGCACCTGGCCGGTGGGCCGCCTCAGGGTTGCCGACAGGGGGTTGCGGGATGGCATTCTTCGCCAGCTGATGCGCGCTGCCGCAAGCCAGCCCGTCGAGGCCTGATGATCATGGCGGCAGGCCCACGCGGCGGAGGCGGGAAGGGACGCGGCAAGGAACGGGGCAAGGGGGGCGGCAAGGGCGGCGGGTCCGGTACCCCGGCGATACGGGGCGCTGCCGCCCGGCTCAAGACTGCGCGGGGGCGTCGTCTCTCTTCCGCCCTGTGGCTGCAACGACAGCTGAACGATCCTTTCGTTCTGGCCGCCCGGCGCGAGGGGTTGCGTTCGCGTGCCGCCTACAAGCTGATGCAGCTCGACGACAAGTTCGGTTTTCTCCGGCCCGGGGCCAGGGTTCTTGATCTCGGCGCCGCTCCGGGCGGCTGGAGCCAGGTCGCCGTGCGTCGTGTGCGGGCAGGGCAACAGGGTGGGGGAAGCGTTGTCGGCATCGACCTTCAGGAGATGGAGCCCATGCCGGGCGCCTCGTTCCTGGTTGTGGATATGCATGATGGCGATGCCCCGGCGCGGATTCGCGAGGCCCTGGGCGGGGCCGCCGATGTGGTGCTTTCCGATATGGCCGCGCCATCCACCGGCCATCCGGCGACCGATCACCTGCGGATCATGGCCCTGCTGGAGCTGGCCTGCGATCTGGCGGTGTCGGTTCTGGCCGAAGGGGGAACCTTTGTCGGCAAGGTCCTGCGCGGCGGGGCGGAGCGCGCCCTTCTGGACCGCTTTCGACATCATTTCGCCAAAGTGCGCCACGTGAAGCCGCCGGCAAGCCGTCAGGATTCGGCGGAAATCTATATCGTGGCGACAGGATTCCGTACCCGCGCCGAGACCTGAGCCGATCAGGCTTCGGCAGGATCGGGCGTCAGGCCCCGGGCCGAAGAAGCTCGCCCACGGCATCCGCCAGCGCCGCCTCGGAAAGATTGGTCAGATCCTTGCCAACCTCGGCGGAAAGCCGTTTCCGGGCGTGGGCATCGAGAAGGCCGCGCAGGTCTCCAAGAACCCTTGGTGGTGCGATCACCATCAGCTGGTCGAACCGCCCGTTACGGGCGGCGGCATTGATCTGTTCCGCCATCTCGCGGGCGAAACGGGTCTTTTCGTATTGCTGCCAGTCGGTCGGGGGCGCCTTGGCGTGGCGTCCCTGTCCGAAGGAATCGAAGGTGCGTCCCGGGCGGTCGCTTGCCAGTTCCGTGCCTTTCTCGCGCGCGGGCGGATGCTCGCTGGAATCGATCGCCATCAGGTCCCCGCCGGGGCCGTGCCGGGAAAGGATTCGCGCGCGGGCACCATCGCAGACCAGGATCCATGTTGTGGTCTTGGGGCTGAGCATGTCGTTTCTCCGCTGGTTCGAGATGTCTCGGCTTCGGCGCCGCCCGTAATGTTGCCGCTTGGCAAGCACCGCCTTATGTGTATCATACCGCGCCAACCCCGCAACCCGAGGTCGGCATGCAGATTCGCGACGCCCTGACGTTCGACGACGTCCTACTTGAACCGGCGGAATCCGCTGTCCTTCCCAATGCTGTCGAGACCGAAACCCGCCTTGTCTCCGGCATCACTCTTGGCATTCCCCTGATTTCCTCGGCCATGGACACGGTGACCGAAAGCGCCATGGCGATCGCCATGGCCCAGGCGGGCGGGCTTGGGGTGATCCACAAGAACATGGATATCGACGCCCAGGCCGATCAGGTTCGATCCGTGAAGAAGTTCGAATCGGGCATGGTCGTGAACCCGGTCACCATCGCGCCCGACGCGACCCTTGCCGATGCGCTGGAGCTGATGGCGCGGCACAGGATTTCCGGCATTCCGGTCGTGGAACGCACAGGCACCGATCCCAGACTTCCCGGGAAGCTTCTCGGGATCGTGACCAATCGGGATGTCCGTTTCGCCACCACCATGGCGACGCCGGTGGCCGAGCTCATGACCCGCGAGAATCTGGTGACGGTGACCGAAGGCGTGAACATGGAGGATGCCAAGAAGCTTCTGCATCAGCATCGGATCGAGAAGCTTCTGGTTGTCGATGATCACTACCGCTGCATCGGCCTGATCACCGTGAAGGATATCGAGAAGGCCAAGCTGCATCCCCGGGCCTGCAAGGACGACAAGGGCAGGCTTCGTGTGGCTGCCGCGACCGGTGTCGGCGAGGCAGGGATCGAGCGTGCCCGCGCCCTGATCGAGGCCGGAGCCGATGTGATCGTCGTCGATACCGCCCACGGCCATTCGCGAGGGGTGATCGAAACGGTATCCGCCGTGAAGGGGCTGTCGAACCACATCAGGGTGGTCGGCGGCAACATCGCCACCGCCGAGGCGGCGCGGGATCTTGTCCGGGCGGGGGCGGATGCGGTCAAGGTCGGGATCGGGCCGGGGTCGATCTGCACCACAAGGATCGTCGCCGGTGTCGGGGTGCCGCAACTGACCGCCATTGCCGATGTCGCCGCCGCCTGCCGCGAAAGCGGAACAGCGGTGATTGCCGACGGCGGCGTCAAGTATTCCGGAGATCTGGCCAAGGCCATTGCCGCCGGGGCCGATTGCGTGATGGTGGGCTCGCTGCTTGCCGGGACCGATGAAAGCCCGGGCGAGGTCTATCTGTTCCAGGGGCGATCCTACAAGACCTATCGCGGCATGGGATCCATTGGCGCCATGGCACGCGGTTCGGCCGACCGTTATTTCCAGCAGGATGTGAAGGACAGCCTGAAGCTGGTGCCGGAAGGGGTCGAGGGGCGGGTGCCCTACAAGGGGCCGGCCAGCACCGTGATCCATCAGCTTGTCGGTGGCCTTGCCTCGGCCATGGGCTATACCGGCAATGCCACCATCGCCGCGATGCAGACGCGCTGCCGCTTTGTCCGCATCACCAATGCCGGCCTTCGTGAAAGCCATGTTCACGACATTGCCATCACCCGCGAGACCCCGAACTATCCGGGCATGGACTGATCCCGATGGCCGATGATTCCTCCAAGGCCGAAGATCGTGCTTCGGTTCTGATTCTCGATTTCGGTTCGCAGGTTACCCAGCTGATCGCCCGACGGGTGCGCGAAGCCGGGGTCTATTGCGAGATCGTGCCCTATAACGGTGCCGTCCGTGCCCTTGAGCGGATGGCGCCTTCCGCCATCATCCTCTCCGGCGGTCCGGCCTCGGTGAATGCCGGCGCCGCGCCCTCGGTTTCCCCCGAGGTGTTCGAGAGCGGCCTGCCCATCCTGGGCATCTGCTATGGGCAGCAGACGATGGTGGCGCAACTGGGCGGGCGTGTGGAAACCGCGGATCACCGTGAGTTCGGCCGTGCCTTTGTCGATGTGGTGGCCCCGTCGCCGCTGTTTGACGGCGTCTGGGAACAGGGATCCTGCGAGCAGGTCTGGATGAGTCATGGCGACCGGGTCATCAGCATCCCGCCCGGCTTCTCCGTGATTGCCCGCACCGAAGATGCGCCCTATGCCGCGATTGCCGATCACGAGCGGCGTTATTTCGGGCTTCAGTTCCATCCCGAGGTGATCCATACCCCCGATGGCGCGCGGCTGATCGCCAATTTCCTGTTTGCCGTGGCCGGGCTGCAACCCGGCTGGACGATGCAGGCCTTCCGTGCCCAGGCGATCGAGGCGATCCGCGCCCGGGTAGGGCAGGGCCGTGTGCTGTGCGGGCTTTCCGGGGGGGTGGATTCCGCCGTGACCGCAGCCCTGATCTTCGAGGCCATCGGGCCGCAGCTCACCTGCGTCCTTGTCGATACCGGCCTCCTGCGCGAGGGAGAGGCGGATCAGGTCGTGCGCCTGTTCCGCGATCATTACAACATTCCCCTTGTCGCCCGCGATGCGGGGGCCCTTTTCCTTGGCAAGCTGGAAGGGGTGACCGATCCTGAGCGGAAGCGAAAGATCATTGGCGCCACCTTCATCGATGTGTTCGAGGAAGAAGCCGGGAAACTCGGGGGCGCCGATTTCCTGGCGCAGGGCACGCTTTACCCGGATGTGATCGAATCGGTATCGGTGGCCGGCGGCCCCAGCGCAACGATCAAGTCGCACCACAATGTGGGGGGGCTTCCCGAACGGATGAATCTGGCCCTGGTGGAACCCCTGCGCGAGCTGTTCAAGGATGAGGTGCGCGATCTCGGACGCGAACTGGGCATGCCCGAAGCGATGGTCGGCCGTCACCCCTTCCCCGGTCCCGGGCTCGCCATCCGGATTCCCGGAGAGGTGACGGCGGAACGCGTCGCCATCCTGCGCCGGGCCGATGCCATCTATCTCGACGAAATCCGCAACGCCGGCCTTTACGATGCCATCTGGCAGGCCTTTGCCGTCCTTCTTCCCGTACGTTCGGTGGGGGTCATGGGCGACGAGCGAACCTATGATCACGTGCTGGCCCTGCGGGCGGTTACCTCCACCGACGGGATGACCGCCGATTACTATCCCTTCGATCACCAGTTTCTCGGCCGTGTGGCGAACCGGATCATCAATGAAGTGCGGGGCGTGAACCGGGTGGTCTATGATGTCACATCGAAGCCCCCGGGCACGATCGAGTGGGAGTGATTTTGCGAGCTAGCATTATACAAGTAAGAATATCCGGACGCACATTTTAATTTGGGTTAATCCTTGCTATTAGGCTGCGGTCTTTAGCATAACAACAAAAAAACTATTAAGTTGTTCATGTTGTGATCTTAGCAATGCGACTGTGGCGCAAAGATAGGCTTATGCCATTGGATTTAGCAATAAACATGCGAGCGATAAGCAATATCTTATATGGAAAACTATAATAGACCGGATTAATAGAAGGAGGGGGTGGGGGGTGCAGGCACTGATTATTATATTTCTTTTAGTAGTAGGTGTTGCTGCTGCAATTGTGACATTTCCTTGGGGCATAGCAATTGCAATTGTTTTATCTATATTAATATTTGGGATGGATGGGACCGTAGATTTTGTTAAGGGCATATTTGCTATTATCGTAGGGTTGGCAGGCGTGTTACTAATTGGTTTTTTTATCATTATGGGTATTATATTTTTAATTAATTTATAGATTCGATCAATTATAAAAAAATTTCTGTTACTAAAATCTTAAAATTTTGTAATTCATAGTTCTGTTAATTAGTCCTTATAATATTTATATGGCCGCATCTGTTTAGAAAGTAAATATTGATTGCACATTAATCGTCAGCAAAATTATTGGGTAAAAATATTTTTGTTAACAGTGCAATGTTATTATTTAATGAAATTTTTATGGTCGGCATGAATAGTTTTATGTCATTTGCAGCCACATCACCTTTGTTAAGGCAGCCAGTGATTCCAAATCGGAAAAAAGCATCCTCGCCGAGTTGGAATGAGTCCCGCATCTGTTTCCCGCGCGCATCGGGGCGTTTGGTCACGATGCGTTTCGCGGATCATGGCGTTTCGCGATATTCGGCGTTGCGTCCCTCACAGGTCCATCACGGACAGGTTCATCACACACAAGTTCATCACGAAAAGGAGAGCCCCATGGCCGATCAGGTAACCGCATCCCACATCCTGCTGATGTATGCAGGATCGGCCCGTTCCACGGCGACCCGCAGCAAGGAAGAGGCACAGGCCGAAATCCAGTCGCTGGCGGCCAGCCTCGAGAAGGGGGCCGATTTTGCCGATCTGGCGCGCAGCCACTCCGATTGTCCCTCGGGCGCACGCGGGGGAGATCTCGGCGCCTTCGGCCGGGGCAGCATGGTTGCCGCCTTCGAGGAAGCAGCCTTTGGTCTTGATGTGGGCGCGACTTCGGGCGTGGTGGAAACCGATTTCGGCTATCATCTGATCAAGCGCACGGCCTGAAACGGCGCCAGCGGGCGCCTGTGTTTCGCGGGCCCCTGTGTTTTGCGGGCCCCTGTGTTTCAGGGCTTGATCAACTTCAGCCTTTGATCGAAGGCCGAGAGGATGCCCTGTAGGGTATCCGCGGCGCGCAGTCTCGTCGGCCCCTGGAACAGTGCGAAACGGCGCAGCCTGTGCCCGGGGCGGCGAAACTTGACGATGCTGAAAATCGGCCGGGCGCGGGCGTGGGCAAAAACCGAGAACTGCGCGTGATCCGCCTCGAAGTCGAGGGTATAGGCCTTCCATTCGCCGGCGATCACATGGCGGCTGTAGACGGCAAGCAGCTGATCCAGCTCGGCACGTGAAAAGCCGTAAGGCCCCCTTGTGCGGCGGTAATCCTTGATCCGGTAAACCTGGGCGGGGTGCGCGCGCGCCCCGCTTTCCGGGCCTTTACGGGGGTCTTCCCCCACGGATCCACCGGGGCTTTCCCCCACGGTTCGATGGGCGCTTTCTGCTTCAGCATCCTGATCGATGGCCGCTCACTCCCCTCTCTCGCATCTCGTCTCGTGTCTTGTCTCGTGTCTCGGCGCTGCCGGTTCCGGCCTCCGTGATCCTTGTCCCGTCGGTTGCCGTCCGGCCGGCTGCCCTCTGCCCGTGCTGCCTGAGTGTCATCCTGGGTGTCATCCTGAGTGTCATCGATTTTTCCGGATGCGTCCAGCCATCAGGCGGCTTCCTCGGGGTGAAGGGGCAGGGAACAGGCAGTGCTGCGATCCTGCCCTCTTTCCGCCAAGGTTTTCCCGAATGATCCCTGCCCCGATCCCCCGGAGCGGCGGTTCCGCCACCGATTGCCAGCCCGCTGGCTTGTCGCTATGGTAGCCGCCTTCGGGCGTGGATCACGGAACCGGCTCGCGGCGGCAACCCCTTTTCTGGGACGAGATGGATCAGTTTATCGAAGAGGTCGATGAGGATCTTCGGCGCGATCGCCAGAAGGCTCTCTGGAATCGGTATGGACGCTGGCTGGTGGCCGCAGCGCTGGTGGTGGTGATCGCCATCGCGGCGAGTGTCGGCTGGCGCCATTATCAGGAAAACCGGCGGATCGATGCGGGGTTGAGCTATGCCGAGGCGGTGGCGCTTGCCGAGGCCGGGCGTGGCGACGAGGCCGCGCGGATCCTTGCCGGGCTCGCGCGGTCCGGCTATGGGGTGATGGCCCGCTTTCAGGAAGCGAATCTCGTTCTTCAGGCCGGGGATCGCGATGCCGCTGCCGAGATCTACGACCGGCTTTCACGCCAGTCTTCGGTTCCCGGGGCCCTTCGTGATCTTGCACTGATCCTGCATGGCTATGCGGGGCTCGATGCGGCCGATCCCGAGGTCCTGAAGGCCCGCCTTGCACCGTTGACGGTCGGGCCCTGGCGTTACTCCGCTCAGGAACTCATCGCCCTGCTGGAGCACAGGCGGGGGGATGTGGCGGCCGCACGCAGCCTTTTCCAGAGTCTGGTGGCCGATCCCGAGACACCTTCCGGCCTTCGCGAGAGGGCCGGCCTGTTCCTCGAGGAACTGGGCGGGCAAGGGCCTCGATGATCGGGAATGCGGGCGGCAGGCTCCATGCCGGGGGCCGATTCCGGGGCATGGCGGTCGGGGGATCGTTTCTGATCCTCGGGCTTCTTGCCGCGGGTTGCGATGTCCGCTCCAGCAAGGTTCCTCCGCTGGAGGGCGAGCGGATACCCGTCATGGCCCTTCCCTCGGATTTGACGGGCGGTTCGACATCACCGCACGACCCCATCGTGGTGATCGCCCCGGAAGAGAACGCGGACTGGCCCATGGTC
>JBJHAU010000032.1:0-13002 GCA_050480665.1 Alphaproteobacteria bacterium
CCCCGGAAGAGAACGCGGACTGGCCCATGGTTGGTGGAAGCCCGGGCCATGCCAGCTATCATCTGGCGCTCGGCCCCGATCCCCGACAGATTTTTCGGGTCAGTGCAGGAACCGGCAGCAGCCGCGACCGCCATCTTCTGGCCGAACCGGTCATCGATTCCCGGGGGCATGTCTATGTGCTGGACAGCCGCGCCCGTCTCAGCGTTTTCGATGGCGAGGATGGGCGCCGCCTGTGGCAGAAGGATCTTCGCCCGCGTGGTGTCAGCGATGGCACCCTGGGGGCCGGGCTTGCCCTTGGCGAAGGGCGCCTTGTGGTCACCACCGGGTTTGCCGAGGTGATCGCCCTTGATACGCAAAGCCGGGAAGAACTCTGGCGGAAGACGCTTTCGGCACCGATCCGGTCGGCGCCCACCATTGCCGATGGCAAGGCGTTTGTCGTCTCCAGCGACAATCGAACCTTTGCCTTCGATCTTCGCAATGGCGAGGAAATCTGGTCGCATCGCGGCTCGCCGGAACAATCCTCGCTGCTGGGCGGCGCCGCTCCGGCCCATGATGCGGGTGTGGTGGTCGTGGCCTATTCCTCTGGCGAGGTGTTCGGCCTTGGTGCCGCCGGCGGACGTGTCCTGTGGAACGAGTTTCTGGCCCGGCCGCAGCGAACTTCGGCCATCGGCCGCATTGCCGATATTCGCGCCTCGCCGGTGATCGATCGCGGTACGGTCTTCATCGTCGGCAATGCCGGGCTGATGACGGCGCTGGGCCTTTCGAACGGGCTGCCGCTCTGGCGTGAAAACCATGCCTCCCCGCAGATGCCCTGGGCCGCCGGCCGGGTTCTTTATCTCGTCACGAACGAAAACCAGCTGCTGGCGATCAACCGGTCCGATGGCCGCGTTTTGTGGAGCCATCCCTTGCCCCGTTTCCAGGATCCCGACCGCAGGCGCGGATGGATCACCTGGACCGCCCCGGTTCTTGCCGGAGACCGGCTGATCATCGCCGGATCAAATCGCGAAATTCTGGCCATCTCTCCCTATCTCGGCGATACGCTCGGCCGGATCCGCCTGCCTGCCGGGGTCAGTGTCGCGCCCATCGTTGCCCGTGGCACCCTGTATGTGCTGACCGACGATGCCGATCTGATCGCCTTCCGCTGATGGCACCGATCGTTGTGATCATCGGCCGGCCCAATGCCGGAAAATCGACGCTTTTCAATCGCCTGACCGGGAAACGTCTTGCCCTTGTCGAACCCACCCCGGGGCTGACCCGGGACTGGAGGGAAGAGCCCGCTCGCCTGGGAAGGCTGCGTTTCCGGTTGCGTGATACCCCGGGCCTGGAAGAGAGCGCCGAGGGTACCGTAGAAGCCGCCATGCGCCGCCAGACCGAACGTGCGCTCGCCGATGCCGATCTTGCCCTGTTGCTGTTCGATGCCCGCACCGGGCTGACGCCGCTGGATCGGCATTTTGCGCAATGGCTGCGCGAAACCGGCAAGCCGGTGATCCTGATCGCCAACAAATGCGAAGGCCAGATCGGCAAGAGCGGCGCGGTGGAAGGCTATGCGCTGGGGTGGGGCGCACCGCTGATGGTCTCGGCGGAACATGGCGACGGGATGGGCGCCCTCCACGATGCCCTGGCCGAAGCCTTTCTTGCCCTGGCTGAATCGGGGGGGGAGACTTCGGAAGAGGATCCCGGGGCCGGGGCAACGGAGTCACACGGCGTTGAGACAGGCGATGTTCCGGACGAGGAGGAGGAGCGCGGCCCCCTGAAGCTTGCGATCGCCGGCAGGCCCAATGTCGGTAAATCAACCCTCGTCAACCGCCTGATCGGCGAGGAACGGCTTCTGACCGGGCCGGAGCCGGGAATGACCCGCGATGCCATCGCCATCGACTGGTCCTGGAAGGGGCGGGCGGTGCGCCTTGTCGATACCGCCGGGCTGAGACGGCGCGCCCAGGTCACCGAACGGCTGGAAAGGATGTCGGCAGCGGAAACGGCCCGGGCGATCCGGCTTGCGGAGGTCGTCGTTCTGGTGATCGATGCCACGGTGATGCTGGAACGCCAGGATCTTTCGATCGCCCGCCATGTGGTGGAAGAGGGCAGGGCGCTGGTGATCTGCGCCAACAAGTGGGATCTTGTCGATGATCCCGAGGCTCAGATTCAGACCCTGCGCCATCGTCTGGAACAATCCCTGCCCCAGTCGCGCGGTGTCGCCTGGATCACGGTTTCTGCCCTCACCGGACAGAATCTCGATCTGCTGATGAAGGCCGTGCTGAAGACCCATGGATTGTGGAACCGCCGGATCGGTACCGGCGCCCTGAACCGCTGGTTTGCCGAGGTGCAGGAAGCGCATCCGCCGCCGGCGGTGTCCGGGCGAAGGCTGAAGCTTCGCTACCTTACCCAGGTCAAGGCGCGCCCGCCCACATTCGTTCTGTTCACCACGCGCCCCGAATCCATCCCGGCCAGCTATCTGCGCTATCTGGAAAACGCCCTGCGTGACCGCTTCGGCCTAAGCGGCGTGCCCTTGCGAATCCTGCTCAGGGCGGGAAAGAATCCCTACCATTCCAAGCGACAGGGATCTTGAATCTCGCCAACCGTGACGCATCCGGCCCCGCGAAGGGACACCGGAGTGCCGCAGCTCATGCGCCCCGGCTGTGGCCGGAAGCCCCCTGCATGAGGGCGCGGGCCTGAAGAATCTCGCCATGGTGCGCACAGCCGGGCAGCACCAGGGGCAGAAAGACTTCGGCCACCTCTTCCGGGGTTGGCAGGGTGGCGGGATCCTCGCCGGGGAAGGCTTCGGCCCGCATGGCGGTGCGGGTTCCCCCGGGATTGACAAGGTTGATGCGGATCCTTGTCTTGCGCAATTCCTCGGCCCAGGTACGGACAAGGGCTTCCAGCCCGGCCTTGGCGGTCCCATAGGCGCCCCAATAGGCATGATGCCCATCGGCGGCGCCTGAGGTCACGAACACCGCCCGCCCTGCCTCGGACAGGCGCAGCAGCGGTTCCAGAGATCGGATCAGCCGGTAATTGGCGGTCAGATTGATGGCCATGACCTTGTCCCAGGCCTTCGGCTCGATATGGCTGGTCGGCGTCAGCGGCCCGAGAATCCCGGCATTGCCGATCAGGATGTCGAGACGGCGGAAGCGCTCGTGGATCGCGGCCCCCATGGCATCGATCCTGTCATGGTCGATCAGGTCAGAGGGAAACAGCGTCGCCTGCCCGCCCTCTGCACGGATCGCGTCGTCCTGTTCTTCCAGTCCGCCCTGGCTGCGGGCAAGCAGGATCACATGCGCGCCCTTGCGGGCCAGAAGCCGGGCCACGGCGGCCCCGATCCCCTTCGAAGCCCCGGTCACCAGGGCGATCCGGCCGTCAAGCGGGCGACCGGGTTCGGCGGCGGGCTGTTTGCGGGTGGCGGTCATTTCCTGCCTGAGACTTCGCTCAGCAGGGAGAGCTGCGCCGTCGGCGCGCCATCGAGCTGATCGGTCAGAGATACCGGGTAATCGCCGGAAAAACAGGCATCGCAGTATTGGGGAGCCTCGGGGTTGCGGCCAGCCTCGCCCATGGCCCGGTAAAGCCCATCCATGCTGATATAGGCGAGGCTGTCGACGCCGATCTCCCGGCGCATGGCCTCGAGCGACATCTTGGCGGCCATCAGCTCGGACTTTTCGGGCGTGTCGACACCGTAGTAGCAGGGATTGGTGGTCGGCGGGCTTGCGATCCGCATGTGAACTTCCTTCGCCCCGGCGGCCCGCATCATCTCGACGATCTTGACCGAGGTGGTGCCGCGCACGATGCTGTCGTCCACCAGAATGACCCGCTTGCCCGACACCATCGATTCATTGGCATTATGCTTGAGCTTCACCCCGAGATGGCGAATCTGGTCCGAGGGTTCGATGAAGGTGCGCCCCACATAATGGTTGCGGATAATCCCGAGCTCGAAGGGAATTCCCGCTTCTGCCGCGTAGCCGATGGCAGCAGGTACCCCGGAATCGGGAACCGGGATCACGGCATCGGCATCCACATGGCTTTCCCGGGCCAGCTCGCGGCCGATTTTCTTGCGAACCTCATAGACACTATGGCCTTCGAGACGGCTGTCGGGCCGGGCGAAATAGATGTACTCGAAGATGCAGTGGCGTGACGCCATCGGGGGAAAGGGCTGCAGGGACTGGATTCCCTCGTCGTTGATGACGACGATCTCGCCGGGCTTGATATCGCGGATGAAACGGGCGCCGATGATGTCGAGGGCGCAGGTTTCCGAGGCAAGGATAGGGGCCTTGTCCAGCTCGCCAAGCACCAGAGGCCGGATTCCCAGCGGATCGCGCACACCGATCAGCGCGTTCTGGGTGAGGCAGACAAGCGAATAGGCTCCTTGAATCTGTTTCAGGGCATCGATCAGCCTGTCGATCACGGTCACATAGGTCGATGTGGCGATCAGATGCACGATGGCTTCGGTATCGGTGGTGCTCTGGAACAGGCTGCCCCGACGCACCAACTCCTTGCGAAGGCCGAGGGCGTTGGTCAGATTGCCGTTGTGACCGATCGCGAAGCCGCCAAATTCGAAATCGGCGAACAGGGGCTGGATGTTGCGTTCCACCGTGTCGCCGCTGGTGGCATAGCGGTTGTGACCGATGGCCGAGGATCCCCGCAGCCGATCGATCGCCTCCTGGCTCGAGAAATTGTCGGCCACATGGCCCAGACCGCGGCGGGAATGGAATTGCCGGCCATCGAACGTCACCATGCCGGTGGCTTCCTGCCCCCGATGCTGAAGGGCATGCAGCCCCAGCGCGGTCAGGGCGGCGGCATCCTCATGGCCGTAAACCCCGAAGACCGCACATTCCTCGTGCAGGGTGTCGCCATCTCGGTCGCTGTCTCGGTCGCTGGCGCGATGACTGGCGCGATCTGGGGCAAAGAGATGAGGGTGCGTCGTGAGGGGGCGGCCTGCCGCAGGCAGGCGCCGCCCGGACGGGGACAGGTTCGAACCCGTCGGTGAGGTCGATGATGAGGCCGGTGGAACCATTGCCGGTGGAACAAGGGAACGAATCGTCAGGGACTCCTCACTGGACACCCTCGAACAGGCGGTCGAGGCGGGTGCGTTCGCGTTCGGTATAGCCCGGGCTGTTCTCGGATGCCACCGGCGGTTTGCCGGTCTCGTCTCCGGCCCGGATATCGGGAAGATTCGCGCGGATCGTCTCGGGAACAATGGTCAGGCTCCATGCCGCAGCCACCTCGACCAGGGGAAGGCTGCGAGCCTTCAGGAACCATTCCGGTTTGTCGTCCGGCCCCAGGGTCCAGACCAGACCCAGGAACAGCACCACGACGATCAGCACGCCGCGCGCCATGCCGAACAGAAAGCCGAGAGAACGGTCGAGCGCCCCGACGGCGGAACTCTGCACGAAACGACCAATCTGGTGAGAGATCAGGGAAAACAGGAACAGGCTCCCAAGAAACAGGGCTGCGCCCGTGACCAGATCGGCGATCACCGGATAGCGGGTTACCGGATCGAAGGCCATCAGATCTGCGACATAGGGCCTGACAGGGCCATGGCCGTAAAGGGTGACGAACACCGCGACGACCCAACTGGCCACCGACAACACTTCCCGCACCAGCCCGCGCGACAGGGCGAACAGGGCCGAAAGCAGCACAATGCCGATGATGACGATGTCGGTGATCATGCCGGCTGTCATGGCGGGGGTCTCCGTCTTGCGGCCGACGCCATGTCCGTCTCTCCTCCCTGCACCGGACCGGGCGTCTGCCCCGGGTGCTGTCGGGAGCGCTGCTGGGGGCGCGGATCGAGACCGAACATGCTCATCAACGCCTCTATGCGGTTCATGGGGATCAGCGTCAGTCCCTTTTCGGCCCCGTTCCGGACGAGACCCTTGGTCTTGCCGGAATCCCTGCCGGCCGTCTTGCCGGTGGCATTCGGGATCACCGCATGGGCGAATCCCAGCTTGCGGGCTTCCTTCAGGCGCGCCTCCTGCCCGGAAACAGACCGAATCTCGCCGGAGAGGCGAACTTCTCCGAAGAACAGGGTCTTTTCGCCCACCGGAGTCTCGGCGAGGGACGAGACCAGCGCCGCAGCCACGGCCAGATCGGCCGCCGGCTCGGAAATCCGAAGCCCGCCTGCCACGCTCAGATAGACATCCTGGCCGGAAAGCGCAAGCCCGCAGCGTGCATCGAGCACGGCGATCACCATGGCAAGCCGTGCCGAATCCCAGCCCACCACGGCGCGGCGTGGCGAAGACAGGCTGGATGGGGCCACCAGGGCCTGGATTTCCACAAGAATCGGGCGGGTTCCCTCGATCCCGGCAAAGACGGCGGAACCGGGAACGGGGGCAATGCCCTCTTCGGCACTGCCGCCAAGAAAGATGGCCGAAGGGTTGTCCACCTCCTCCAGCCCGCGATCGGACATCTCGAACACGCCGATCTCATCGGTAGGCCCGAAGCGGTTCTTCACGGCGCGCAGGATCCGGAACTGATGACCGCGCTCGCCTTCGAAATAGAGGACGCAATCCACCATGTGTTCGAGCACGCGGGGCCCGGCAATCTGCCCTTCCTTGGTGACATGGCCCACCATGATCACGGCAATTCCGTGCGCCTTGGCGGTGGCGATCAGGGCCTGTGCGGCGGCGCGAACCTGGCTGACCGATCCGGGCGAGGAATCAAGCCCGTCCACGGCCATGGTCTGGATCGAATCGATGATCAGAAGCGAAGGCCGACGTTCCGGGGCGGCGGCGATGGTGGTCAGGATGTCGCCGATCCGGGTGGCCGCCAGAAGGCGCAGGGGGGCCTGGCCAAGCCCGAGCCGGGACGCGCGCATCCTCAGTTGTTCTGTCGCCTCCTCGCCGGAGACGTAGAGCGCGCCGTTCCCCGTCCCGGACAGGGCCGCTGCCGCCTGCAGAAGCAGGGTGGATTTGCCGATTCCCGGATCCCCCGCCACCAGAACGGCAGAACCGGGAACCAGGCCGCCGCCCAGCACATGATCGAACTCGTTCAGCCCGGAAAGAAGACGCTCCAGGGCGCGGGACGGACCGGCCAGACCTTCAGTCTCCAGCACCCGGCCGCGCCCCTGCGAGGGGCCTGTTCCGGGCAGGGGGGCGGGCGGCGTTTCCTCGACAATGCTGTTCCAGGCGCCGCAGGATTCGCAGTGTCCCTGCCAGCGTGGGTAGATCGCCCCACAATCCTGACAGACAAACTGGCTGCGCGATCTGGCCATGTCAGCCTCCCCGGCCAGGGAACGGCGGCCCCGGACACACGCGGCCGGGTTCCGGGGGGCCCGGCCTTTGCGTCATCTGCCGATCTGCATGGTGATGGGGCCTTCGGCGCGTCCGTGGATGAACTGATCCACATAGGGGTTGTCCGAGGAATCTATCTCCCGAACGGGGCCGGTCCAGATGATCCGTCCGCCGTAGAGCATGGCCACCCGGTCGGCGATCTTGCGGGCGCTGGCAAGATCGTGGGTGATGGACAGGGCCGTGGCGCCCAGATCGCGAACGCATTTGACGATCAGATCGTTGATCACATCGCCCATGATCGGATCAAGACCCGTCGTCGGTTCGTCGAAGAAGATGATCTCGGGCTCTGCGGCGATGGCCCGCGCCAGGGCCACCCGCTTCTGCATGCCGCCGGAAAGCTCGGCCGGGAAAAGTCGCGCCACATCCTCCCCGAGACCGACGGCGGCCAGTTTGGACAGCGCGATCTCCTTCGCTTCGGCCTTGCTCATGGCCTTGGCCTGAATCAGTCCGAAGGCCACATTTTCCCAGACGGGCAGGCTGTCGAACAGGGCTCCGCCCTGAAACAGCATGCCGAACTTGCGCATCAGGGAATCGCGCTCGGACCCGGACAGGCCGGTCACCTCCCTGCCGTCGATCCGGATCGAACCGGAATCCGGCTGGATCAGGCCCAGGATGCATTTCAGCATCACCGATTTTCCGCTGCCCGATCCGCCGATGATCACGAGGGATTCGCCGCGCGCCACATCAAGGTCGACGCCGTCGAGCACCACCTTGGGGCCGAAGGCCTTGCATAGCCCGCGCAGGCTGATTTTCGGAATCTCGGAAATCCCGCTTCTCTCAGTCATGGGCAAAGAACAGTTCGGTGATCAGGTAATTCAGGATCAGGATCATGATCAGTGCCGAAACCACGGCATTGATCGTCGCGGTGCCGACCCCCTGGGCGCCGCCACGGGAATTGTAGCCGTGGTAGCAGCCCATCAGCGAAATGACGAAGCCGAAGGCCGCCGCCTTGACGAGGCCTGAGACCACATCGCGCACTTCCAGGAACTCGAAGGTCTGCTGCAGATAGCTGGCCGGGTTGAAGCCCAGCTTGTTGACCCCGATCAGGAAACCGCCGAAAACGCCGATGATGTCGGCAACAAGCACCAGAACGGGCATCATCGTTACCCCGGCCAGAATGCGGGGTGCCACCAGATACTTGTAGGGATTTGTCGACAGGGTTTCGAGGGCATCGATCTGGTCGGTGACCTTCATGGTGCCGATTTCCGCCGCCATCGAGGCGCCGATCCGCCCGGCCACCATCAGCCCGGCCAGCACCGGGCCAAGCTCTCTCGTCATCGACAGGACCACCACGGTAGCCACGGCCCCTTCGGCAGAGAATCGGGCAAATCCCGAATAGCTCTGCAAGGCGAGAACCATGCCGGTGAAGATCGCGGTCAGACCGACAACGGGCAACGAGTAGTAGCCGATGTCGATCATCTGCCGAAGCAGCTGACGGAAATGGAAGGGGGGAAGAACCGTATGGCGCAGGGCCAGCGCGGTGAAGACGGAAAGACGGCCGACCGTGGCAAGAAAGTTCAGAAAGACTCGGCCGACAGGGGCCAGAAAGCGGACGATCAGCGGGTCTTTCTCGGTGGCCTGTCCATCCATGTCAGGCGCCGCCAAGATAGTGCCGATCAAAACGGTGGCCGAGTCCGGTCAGGAGCTCGTAGCCGATGGTGCCTGCCTCGCGGGCAAGACTGTCCAGAGGGTGATCGGGGCCGATCAGATCGACAAGGGCGCCGGGCTGGCAGAGCGCATCGGCCACATCGGTCACGTCGAAGGTGATCAGATCCATGGAGACTCGTCCCACCAGAGGCACCCTGACGCCGCCAATCGTGGCGTTGGCCACATTGGAAAGGGAACGCGGATAGCCATCGCCATAGCCCACCGCCACGGTCGCGATCCGCCGTCCGGAAGCGGCCCGATGGGTGGCACCATAGCCAACGCTCCCAGGGGTGTCAATTCGGCGAAGCTGAAGGATTTTTCCTTGCAGTCTAACAACTTGCATCATGGGGTTGGGCTGGCCCGGAAGCGGGTTCACGCCGTAGAGGGCGGCCCCGGGGCGCGCCGTATCGAAATGATAGTCAGGCCCGAGGAAGATCCCCGACGAATTGGCAAGAGAGGCAAAACCGGGCCGCAGGCCCGGGATGGCGGACAGGCACTCCAGGGCCTCGAGGAAGACCTCGCGCTGGCGGGGATTCATCGGATGATCCCTTTCTTCGGCGCAGGCTAGGTGGCTGATGACCCCATCGAGAGTCATCCCTGCGGCGAAGGCATTGTCGCGGACGAGACAGCGCAGATCTTCGAGCCCCATGCCCAGACGGTTCAGGCCGCTGTCGACATGCAAGACCGCGGGCAGAGGGCGATTGCGGCGTTCGGCTTCCTCGATCCAGCTGCGGATCTGTTCCGGATGATTGAGAACCGGCACCAGACGGGCTTCCACCATCAGATCCGCCGGCTCGGGCCCGTTGAAGACATGGATGGCGGCATCCGGCAGAAGGGCGCGAAGCGCCAGCCCTTCCTCGGCAAGGGCGACGAAGAAGCGGCGACATCCGGCACGCCACAGCACCGGAGCGACCCGGCCAAGCCCCAGCCCATAGGCATCGGCCTTGATGACTGCGGCACAGACTGCGCCGCTTTCCCGGGCAAGACGGGTGGAAAGACGGCGGAAGTTTTCGCCGATGGCATCAAGATCGATGGTCAGGATCCCGCCCGCGCCCCGCGCGGGACCGGCGCGGCCGGCACCGGGCCCCGGCCGGTCAGAAGGAGCCATCATGGGCCGGCAGATGATCGTCGGGAATGTAATCGCTGAAGCGGGTCAACTCGCCCTGGAAGACCAGCTTCACGGTGCCCGTGGGGCCATGGCGCTGCTTGCCGATGATGACCTCTGCCAGATTATGGACGCCCTCCATCCGCTCCTTCCATTTTTCATAGGCCTCGGTTCCCATCTCCGCAGGCTCCAGGCGAGAGAGGTAATATTCTTCGCGGAAGACGAACATCACCACATCGGCATCCTGTTCGATGGATCCGGATTCGCGAAGATCGGCAAGCTGCGGGCGCTTGTCTTCGCGTTGTTCGACGGCGCGCGAAAGCTGCGAGAGGGCAAGGACGGGAACGTTCAGCTCCTTCGCCAGGGCCTTCAGGCCGCGGGTGATGTCGGAGATTTCCTGCACGCGGTTGTCCGAGGCCTTGCTGACCGAGGGCCTGAGGAGCTGAAGATAATCCACCACGATCAGCGAAAGGCTCTGCTGGCGTTGCAGCCGCCTGGCCCGTGTGCGGAGCTGGGCGATGGACAGGGCCGGGGTGTCGTCGATGAAGAAGGGCAGCCGGGCCAGCTCCTGGGTGGCCTCGACCAGCTTCTGGAAATCGTGGTTGGAAAGGTCGCCCTTGCGGATCTTGTCGGAGCTGACCCCCGCAGCTTCGGAGATGATCCGGGTGGCCAGCTGTTCGGCCGACATTTCGAGAGAGAAGAACCCGACCACGGCCCCGTCGGCCACCGTCCGGCGTCCCTGTGGATCGGTTTCCAGGCGGCAGGTTCTTGCGGCGTGGTAGGCGATATTGGTGGCGAAGGCCGTCTTGCCCATGGCCGGGCGCCCGGCAAGGATCAGCAGATCCGAAGGTTGAAGCCCCCCAAGCAGGGTATCGAGATCGCGGAATCCCGTGGCCGTACCCGTCAGCCTTCCTTCCCGCTTGAAGGCGGCTTCCGCCATTTCGATGGCGCGGGTCAGAACATCGGTGAAGCTCTGGAAGCCTCCTTCGAATTCGCCCTTTTCGGCAAGTTCGTAAAGCTTTCGTTCGGCATTCTCGACCTGGGAAAGGGCCGGATTGTCGAGATCGGCGGCAAAGGCTTCGCTGCGAATGTCGAGGGAAAGCTCGATCAGGCGACGGCGCAGGTAGAGATCGGCAACGGTGCGTCCGTAATCGCCGGCATTGATGATGGTCACCGCCGAGGCGGCCAGGCGCGCCAGATAGCGGGCGCCGCCGGCATCTGCCAGACCCGGATCGTCCTGGAAGACGGTCTTGAGGGTGACGGGATTGGCGACCTGGTGGCGTTCGATCAGCTTGGCGCAGGCCTCGAAGATGCGGCCGTTGACCGGATCGTAGAAATGGTCCGGCCGCAGGAAATCGGAAACCCGGGCATAGGCCTCGTTGTTGACGAGGATGGCGCCGAGCAGGGCCTGTTCCGCCTCGAAGTTGTGAGGAAGTTCGGGAACCTCGGCGGAATCGGGCGGCGCAAGCCTGGCGAGCGTGGAATCGGTCATGGACAGAGGTTAGCGAACCGTTGCTGCCTTGGCGATGGAAGAGATGCCCTCTGCCGCGAAATCTTGTCCACAGGCTGGTAAGGATGGGGATAACCGCAGGCCCGGACGGACAATCCCAGGCCGGGGATGGGGGGGATACGGGTCAGGCGGCGCTGGTGCTGCCGGTACCCTGGTCTGCCTTGAAGGCCGCAATGTAGTCGCGGGTCAGGGGCACGGCGTCGATCAGATTGCTCATCTGGATCTGGAATACCGCATGACCCTGATTGCGAAAGGCGAGTTCGCAGCCGACCAGATAGAATTCCCACATCCGGCAGAACCGTTCGTCGAACAGGGATGCGGCCTTGTCGCGGCTGGCCTCGAAACGGTCGCGCCAGGCGCGCAGCGTCATCGCGTAGTGCAGGCGCAGCACCTCGATATCGGTGGTGAACAGCTGCTGACGTTCGATGGCGGGCAGAATCTCGGACAGGGCCGGGGAATAGCCGCCGGGAAAGATGTACTTGCGGATCCAGGGGTTGGTGGCGCCGGGGCCTTCGAGGCGGCCGATGGTATGCAGCAGGGCGACGCCGCCCGGAGCAAGAAGGGTGCGCAACCTGGCAAAGAAGGTGTTGTAGTGGGGCAGTCCCACATGTTCGAACATGCCCACCGAAACGATCCGGTCGAACCGGCCTTCCATCAGCCGATAGTCCTTGAGATGGAACTGCACCCTGTCGGCCAGACCGGCCTTGTCTGCCCGCTCACGGGCCACCTTCAACTGCTCCTCGGACAGGGTGATTCCGGTTACCCTTGCCCCGGTTTCGCGGGCAAGAAACAGGGCCAGTCCGCCCCAGCCACAACCGATGTCGAGGATGTCGAGATTGGGACGATCGATCAGAAGCTTGGCGGCGATGTGGCGTTTCTTGCCGGCCTGGGCGGCTTCGAGATCCTGCTGGGGCGTCTCGAAATAGGCACAGGAATATTGCCGGTCGGCATCGAGAAACAGGTCGTAGAGGGCGCCGGAAAGGTCGTAGTGGTGGGCGACATTGCGCCGGGCCCGGCGTGCGGGGTTGAATTGCTGGAACAGGCGGGTCAGCCGGCTTGCCGCCTCGATCATGCGCACCGTATGGCCTGTAGGCGGCACCATCATGTTCCGGGTGCCGATGTCGAGGAAGTCGTAAAGCGTGCCTTCCTCGATGGTCAGGCTGCCCTCCATATAGGCTTCGCCGGCATGAAGGGCAGGGTTCAGGGCAAGCTTGCGGTGCAGGGCGCGATCATGAAGCCTGATGGTGGCCCTGGGGGCAGCGCCATTGCCGAATTCGTGGCGCCTGCCCCGTGCATCGATCAATCCCAGTGAGCCTTCCCGGATCAGGCTCTTCAGCAGATGCGCAAGCAGCATGGATTCCTCCCCCTTGCCCCTTGATGCTGCCCCCTCTCCATCGGGGTTTTTCAGCGGGCCTCGCCGCCCTCCTCCTGGTCGCTGCTTTGAGCGCCCTCGGCACCTTCTGCTG
>JBJHAU010000033.1:0-12975 GCA_050480665.1 Alphaproteobacteria bacterium
AGGCCGCATCGCCCAGCCTCTTCCTGCGATCCTCTTCATAATCCGCGTAATTCCCCTGGAACCACTCGACATGGCTTTCGCCTTCGAAGGCGAGGATATGCGTGGCAATGCGATCAAGAAACCAGCGATCATGGCTGACCACCACGGCGGAGCCGGCAAAGGCCAGCAAGGCATCTTCCAGCGCGCGCAGGGTATCCACATCCAGATCATTGGTCGGCTCATCAAGCAACAGAAGGTTGGCGCCGGATTTCAGCATCTTTGCAAGATGCACCCGGTTCCTTTCCCCTCCCGAAAGCTGTCCCACCTTCTTCTGCTGATCCGGGCCCCGGAAATTGAAAGCCCCGACATAGGCCCGCGACGGAATCTTCCTCTTGCCGAGATCGATCTCGTCGTGACCGCCGGAGATTTCCTCCCATACCGTCTTGTCGGCGGCCAGCGCATCGCGTGACTGGTCGACATAGCCGAGCTTCACCGTTTCGCCGATCCGCAGGCTTCCGGAATCGGGGGTTTCGGTGCCGATCATCATGCGCATCAGGGTGGATTTCCCCGCTCCGTTGGGGCCAATCACCCCGACGATACCCCCGGCCGGAAGCTTGAAGCTGAGACCGTCGATCAACAGCCGATCCCCATAGCCCTTGCAAAGACCCTCGGCCTCGACCACAAGATCTCCAAGGCGCGGCCCGGGGGGAATGATGATCTGGGCATTGGCCAGGGTGCGGCTTTCCGAACTGGCCACCAGTTCCTCATAGGCGCTGATCCGGGCCTTGGACTTGGTGCGACGGGCCGCCGGGGTGGCACGGATCCACTCCAGCTCCTGGGCGATCGTGCGGGCCCTCGATTCCGCCTCCCGCTCCTCCTGGACCAGACGTTTCCGCTTGGCTTCCAGCCATGCGGAATAATTCCCTTCGAATGGCAGGGCGCGACCGCGATCGAGCTCCAGAATCCAGCCGGCAACATTGTCCAGGAAATACCGGTCATGGGTCACCGCCACCACGGTTCCGGTGTAGTCGGCCAGAAACCGCTCGAGCCAGGCCACCGATTCGGCATCGAGATGGTTGGTCGGCTCGTCGAGCAGCAGAAGATCGGGCCGGGAAAGCAGCAGCCGGCACAGGGCGACCCGGCGCTTTTCCCCGCCTGAAAGGGTTTCCACCCCGGCATCGCGCGGCGGCAGGCGCAAGGCATCCATGGCGATATCGACGCGACGTTCGATTTCCCAGCCATCGAGAGCATCGATCTTTTCCTGAACCTCCGCCTGTTCGGCGAGCAGATCGTTCATCTCGTCATCCGAGAGCGTTTCGCCGAAACGGGCGCTGATGGTCTCGAAACGGGCAAGAAGATCGCGAATCTCGCCGACCCCGTCCATGACATTGCCCATCACATCCTTGGACGGATCAAGATCCGGTTCCTGGGAAAGATAGCCGACGCTGGCCCCTTCCGCCGCCCAGGCTTCGCCGGTGAACTCGGTATCGATTCCGGCCATGATCCGGAGCAGGGTGGACTTGCCCGCGCCGTTGTAGCCGAGAACGCCGATCTTGGCGCCCGGAAGAAAGGCGAGGGTGACGCCCTTGACCACCTCGCGGCCGCCCGGATAGCTCTTGCCCAGATCGCGCATGGTGTAGATGTACTGGTAGGAAGCCATCTGCTTCACCCCGTCGGCTGAATCATGAAGGGAAGGGGCGGCAAGGTATCCCATCCTTTTTCCGGGTCAAGGGGAAAAGCCCCGTTCTGCCCCCGCCGCGACGGGGCAAGGTTGCAGGATGACCAGCCCATGAACGGAAACGGCCGACCCCGGAAGGGGCCGGCCGTCATCTTCGATGCCGGGATCGCCGGAAGGCGGGATCGTCACTAGGATCGTCACAAGAATCGTCGGAGGACAGGATCCATGGAACGATCCCCGGCGATCAGGCCGCGCCGATCTGGCGCATGAAGGTGTCGATCTCTTCCTTCAGCTGGTTGCCCTGACGCGACAACTCGTCCGATGCGGAAAGAAGATCTTCCGAGGCGCGGCCGGTTTCCCGGGCGGCTTCGGTCACCCCGGCGATGTTTTCCGAGACATCCTGGGTACCCTTGGACGCTTCCTGCGTGTTCCGTGCGATCTCCTGGGTCGCCGCGCCCTGCTCTTCCACCGCTGCGGCGATGGCCCCGGCGATTTCGGTCATCTGCTCGATGGTCTCGGTGATGGAGGCGATGGCCGCAACCGAATCCTTGGTCACCGTCTGCATCGAACCGATCTGGGCGGCGATCTCCTCGGTGGCCTTGGCGGTCTGGTTGGCAAGGCTCTTGACCTCTGAGGCCACCACGGCGAAGCCCTTTCCGGCCTCTCCCGCCCGTGCGGCCTCGATGGTGGCGTTCAGGGCCAGAAGATTGGTCTGGGCGGCAATGTCGTTGATCAGGCTGACCACATCGCCGATCTTCTGGGCCGCTTCGGCCAGACCCTGCACTGTCCTGTTGGTCTGCTGGGTCTGATCCACCGCCCGCTGCGCGATGGAGCTGGACTGGGAGACCTGTTCGCCGATCTCGTTGATCGAGGAGGACAGCTCTTCCGCCGCCGAAGCCACCGTCTGCACGTTGTTGGTGGCCTGTTCGGACGCGGCGGCCACAGCAGCCGACTGCTGGTTGGTTTCTTCCGCCGTCGCCGACATGGTTTCGGCGGTGGCCTTGAGCTCGGTCGATGAGGCCGCCACGGCTTCCACCACCTCACGCACCCGCTTGCCGAGGTTGACCTGCTCGGTGATCACGCTCCATGTCACCATGGGGCCGATATAGGCATTGGTCTCGTCACGCACTGCGGCCACTTCGAGACGCAGGATCTCGTCACCCAGCTGGATGTTGGCGATATGCGGCAGATTGGCCGGATCCTTCAGCATGCGGCGCTGATGCTCCGGATGCTTGTGGAAGATGTCGACACAGGAGCCCAGAACCTGTTCCGCCTTGACCGGCAGAAGATGCTCGATCTGCTTCAGCGTCTTCAGGCTCGTTTCGTTGATGTAGTTGATATTGAAGTCCTCGAGATCCAGCGTCATCACGTTGATCGGCATCTGATTCACCATGCTGAGCAGACGCTTCGTCTCCTTCTCGCTCTTCACCTGGTCGGTGATCACGCTCCAGGCCACCATGGGGCCGATATACCGGCCTTCCCCATCGGTGATGGCCGAAACCTCGAGCGAGAGCACTTCATCGCCCAGGCCGATCTTGGCGCTGTGAGGCAGATTGGCCGGATCGGCCAGCATGCGGCGCTGATGTTCCGGATGCTTGTGGAAGATATCGACACAGGAACCCAGAACCTGTTCCGCCTTGACCGGCAGAAGATGCTCGATCTGCTTCAGCGTCTTCAGGCTCGTTTCGTTGAGATAGTCGATGGTGAAGTCTTCGGGATTGAGGGTCATCACGCTGACCGGCATCTGATCGACCATCTGCTTCAACCGGGAACTGGACCGCACCGTTTCGCGCAGGTCCTCGAGAGCCTGCCAGATCGTTCCGAACTCGTCCCGGCCCGGTTTGTCCATCGGCATTTCGGTGTTGCCCCGGGCAAGCGCCGAAACCGTCCCGGCGATCCGGGTAAGAAGCCTGGCACGGTTGCGTCCAATCCAGGCGCCGGCCAGGGTGACCGCCACGCCGACCACCGCAAGCTCAACCAGCGCGGTGCCAAAAATCGTCGCCGGAACATCCCCCGACAGCACCAGAAAGGCCAGAAGGAGAACCGGCGGAACGAGACCGAAAACCAGGAAGGCCAGGGTCAGTTGTGCCTGAACACCGAAGCCGTGCCCGGCTGCCCGGGATGCGGCTTCAAGAGCCTGTCCCCCGGAATGACCGGTCCGTGCGGAGGCATGGGCGTCAGGGGCCGTATGGGCCCTTGGGGCCGCGTGCCCGCTGGTGTTTGCCGCCCGCGTCGTTGCCGGGGCTGGTCGGGACTGGGACTGGCGAGACTGAACCTTGGCGGTCGGGCTGGAAGTTGTCATGGGTTCATCCTTGAATAGTGCTTCGGCGCAAAAACAGTCTCGCCGAAAACCCGTTATCCACCTCGCGATCGAAAGCATCGGTCAAGGTGTTTGCGACAACAGGCATATGCCTATGCGGTAAAGAAGCGGTTAAATCCCATGATGATGCGATGAATTTGTGATGATTTGAGCATGAAGAGCGTCATATCGCTCCTATTGCTAAATATATACATACGCATAAAGACCTAAACTCCGGTTCGCCAGACCAAGCATTGCCCAAGCAAGGCATATAACCGTAGGCATTAACACTTGACATGGATGGAAGGATTTTGCAGTCTCTGCCCACCCCACAGAGGTTTTGCACCCGCAAATCGCTTCGCCGCAGGATCCGCTCAACGATGAAGGTACTGATCGCCGATGGCCATTGGGCCACGCGCACCGGCCTTGTCCATTGCCTCGCCACCCGCTATCCCGGCGTGTCGCTGGCCGAGGCCGCAACGCTTCCGGAAGCCCTTGGCCGGCTGGAGCGGGAGGGGCCTTTCGATCTCTGCCTGTTCGATTTCACGCTCTCGACCGACGGCTACAGCGGCGAGGAACCGGCCCGCCGCCGCCGCGCCGATCCCGGCGAGACCATGATCGCCTTGAGGCGTCTGCACGAGGCCGCGCCCGCCCTGCCCATTCTGGTGGTTTCAGGCCACGAATCGCGGCGGATCGCGCTTGAGGCCCTTGATGCGGGGGCGAGCGGTTTCATCGGAAAATCGGCGCCGGAAGAGGCGCTGTCCCGTGCCGTGGCCCGGGTTCTGGCGGGCGAGATCAGCCTGCCTGCGGGCCTCAATAGCCCTGCCGGGGCCGAAGGCGTCGCGGATGCGCGCGCGCCCTTTCATCATGCCGGGGCCGCAAGGCTCGACAGTATCACCGCCACCAGGGCCCTGAACACGCTGACCCCCCGCCAGCAGGATGTGCTGGGCCTGATCGCGCGGGGAAAACGCAACGCCGAGATTGCCGAAAGGCTGCGGATCTCCCCGCGCACCGTGCAGATCCACGTCTCGACGATCCTGCGCCATCTTGGCGTCGGGAACCGGACAGAAGCCGCCCTTCTCGCCCGTGGGCTGGGGGATGGGGACGACTAGGCCGCCGGCTACCGCCCCGGTTCAGGCGTCGGGCCAAAGATCCCGGGCCACCGCCACCAGCCTGTCGAGCTTTGCCTTTTCCTGCTCCAGGCTCATCACCCCCTCGACCGAACTGGAAAAGCCGCATTGGGGCGAGATCGCCAGTCGTTCCCGATCGACATAGCGGGCGGCCTCGGCAATCTTTCCCTTCAGGGCTTCCATGCTTTCGAGGGTTCCCGACTTCGTGGTCATGGCGCCGATCACCACCACCTTGTCGTCGGGAAGGGCGGCCAGCGGAGCGAAGGAACCGGCACGTTCGGAATCATATTCCAGGAAATAGAAGCGGATCCGCAACTTCCGGAACAGGGCTTCCGCCACATCGTCATAGCCCCCCGCCGCCTGCCAGTGCCCCGCCTTGTTGCCGCGGCAGAGATGCATGCCAAGGGCAACCCCTTCGGGCATGCCATCGACCAGGGCATTGATGGCATCGGTATAGATGGCCAGCAGGTCGCGCCAGTCATCCCCGCGGGCGGCAAGCCCTTCCCTGATCTCGGGATCGCCCAGCTTGGCGATGGAGGTTTCGTCGATCTGCACATAGCGGCAGCCTGCCTCGGCGAGGGCACCGATCTCGGCATGATAGGCGGCAATCAGATCGGTCCAGAAATCGTCGAGATCCGGATAGACATCGCGGGAAATGTTCTCGCGCCCCGCGCGGAAATGGATATAGGCCGGTCCCGGAAGGGTTACCTTGGGCATGGCCTTCGTGATGGAGGCCAGGAAGGAAAAATCGGCGACATTCGTCGGCCCGGCCCAACCCAGCCTGTCGACAATACAGGGAACCCGCTGGCCGATCTCGTCGCCGCTGGCGTCATGATAGGCGAAGCGGCCGCGGATATCCGCACCCTCACGGAGGCCGGTGAGGCCATGGGTGGTGAAACTGTCCGAATAGGTGGCGCGGCGAAACTCGCCATCAGTGACCACCCTGAACCCGGCCGCTTCCTGAAGCGCGACAGCCTCCCGGATCGCCGTATCCTCTGCCGCACGCAATGCTTCGGCGTCGATCCGCCCGTTGGCAAAATCGGCACGCGCCGCCTTGAGCGCCGGGGGACGGATCATGCTGCCGATCAGTTCGGCGCGAAACGGGGGATCGTGCGGGATGGTCATCACGGAAGACTCCTCTGAATCCGGGCCTTTTCTGCAATGGGGGAGAGCGCTGGCCCGGCCCGCCCTGCCGACGGATGGCTCTCCCTTTTCAAGGCGGCGGAACGCCGCCACAGCCAAAAAGCGGAGGAACGCCGCTAAAGTCAAGAAGTGGCGGATACGCCGCTCGGGCGGATCAGGGAAGCCTAACCTTACAAGGCTGTCAAGGCAGCCCTACCAGGACCACAGGGGTCCGTCATGACCGGAATCCGGGCGCTCTCCGGACATGCAGCGCCACGGCCAGCATGCCAAGCACCAGTATGCCGCCGACGATATAGAAGCTGGCCTCGATTCCGACCATTTCCATCACCAGCCCCATGACGATGGGCACCACCAGCGAAGCCAGGCGGTTGGCGGTGGTGCGGAGAGCAACCCCCTTGCCCTGCCTGCCCTCGCCGGCAGCCTTGGCAAGGATGGAGATCATCAGCGGCTGGGACAAACCCATCGTGCCCCCGCGCAGGGCCGAGGCGATCAGCAGAAGGGAAAAGACCGAACCGATCAGCGGGGTGATGGAGACCAGAACGATCGATGCGGTCACGGTGGCGACCAGCAACCAGTATCCGGACATCAGGCGCAACAGGGGCCCTACCGAGAGCGATCCGGCAAAGCCCAGAAGACCGGCGGCCCCGACCAGGACGCCGATCAGGGTTCCGGTGTAGCCGATCTGCTCGAGATAGACGACATAGAACGATCCCTTCATGCCGTTTCCGCCCATCCGCAGCACGGTGACCATGACCACCAGAAGGATCGCGGGCACCGCCAGCATGCGGAACGCCTCGATATAGTCGCCCGGCCTGGGCAGAAGATCCACAAGACGAAGCCGTGGCCCCTTCGCGCCGCTGCCGCCCCCGGAAGCCGCGCTTTTCCTGTCCTCTGCCGTCTTGTCGGCCTCTGCCCCTGTCTTCTTCCCTGTTCCGGATCTCGCCGAGCGTCCATCCTCGGGCAGGGCCATGGAGGCCAGCAGCAGCCCGCCGCCCCAGAGCGCAAGCACGCCGAAGCCGCCCCACGGCCCGGCGATATCCCACGCAAAACCGGCCAGAGGCGGTGCCGCAACCTGGCCGATACGCAGGCAGAAGCTGAGCCGCCCGGCATGGGTGGGGCTTCCCCGCATCACCTGGCCGATCTGGGCCTGAGCGCCGATCCAGCCATAATTGCTGGCCAGCCCGCCCAGCATCTGCAACAGGATCGCCGCCCAGATCCAGGGCATCAGCGGAAAGGCCAGCGGCGAAAGGACGGCGGCGACCCCGGACACCACAAGAATCCGGCGGGTGCCGATCCGATCCATCAGGGCGCCCCCGTGAATCGACAGGAGAAGGGTCAGCAGGTGCCTTGCGCCAAGAATGATCCCGATCATCAGCGGCGATGCGCCGAGGGCCAGGGCCCAGAGCGGCAGGATCACCGAGACGACATTGTTGGTGGAGTTGGCGAAGGTGCCGATGGCATAAACCGCACCCTGAAGGCGCCAGGGCACCACGAAGGCGGTTGGCCGATCATTGTCGGGCCCGGGGGCTTCTGGCTTCGGGCTCATGATCGCCCGGCCCCTTCGCCTTCGATGACAGGGTCAAGGGCCATGCGGCACGGTCGGGAAGGATGGGGGCAGCGACGGGTTTCGGCGATCATCGTTTCAGGCCTCTCATGGGATTTTCGAGGCTCCAGTGGCCGGCAGGCCGCAGGCAAGCCCCCTCTCCGCAATGCCGCAAGGGCCGGCATCGCAAGAGGACAAGGTAAAGAAATGGTGGGCCCGGCAGGATTCGAACCTGCGACAACGCCGTTATGAGCGGCGGGTTCTGACCGCTGAACTACAGGCCCCCGGCAGAGACGAACGCCCAAGGTAGCGCAAGCGGGGCAAGGGTCAAGCATCAGACCCGGATGGGCCTTTCAGCCCCCTGCCAGCCCCCTGCATTGTGGCGCCACGATCCTCAGCCGTTGAGAACATCGGAAATCTGGGCGAGGCTGCCGGCAAGCAACAGGATCACGGCCAGGACCATGGCTCGTGGCAGGGTACAACGCTCCCCCCGCAGGCGATTCCGCAACAGCGCCAGGAGAACCGCAAGGGCTGGCCAGACGGCAATGATCAGCACCGTCTGCCCCAGCCCTATCCGCTGGATCGATTCGAAAAGGCAGGCATAGGCCACGGCAAAGCTGAGAACACCGTGCAGCGCAAAGGCCCTCCCCCAACGTTCGATCCCAGCCAGAGGGAAAGGGCGTGCCGCCAGCCATGGCAGGATTACCACCGCCCCGACCAGAGTGCCCGAGATCAGGGCCAGCAGTGTTGCATGCAGCGATGGACCCTCGCCCACCGACAGACCCAGCTTGGCGAAGGCTTCCCCGCCCGACCAGGCAAGAGCCAGGGCAAAGCCGAGCCCCAATGCCGTCCAGGAGAACGTTCCCCGCACCGTCCCCCACAACAGGAAGGCGATTCCGGAAAGACTGAGGACCAGAGCCAGGACTGATCGTCCTGCCAGAGGTTCTCCAAGAATAAGAAAGGCAAAGGCGACCGAAAGAAACGGCTTGATGTTGGAGAATTGTGACGCGAAATCCATACGTCCGCCAAAGGCGTGACCGCACAGGTAATAGAGGCCGGTTCCCAGAGGAAAGGTCAGAATACCGGCTAGAATGATCCAGAGGGAGCCCCCCTGCGGAAGGACCGCACCTCCCAGGAGGAACAGGGCCAGGGATCCGCTGCCAAGGCTGATCAGAAGGCCAAGGCTGATGGGACGCAACTTTGCCCCGGCTGGGATCGCCGCAAGGCCGGAAGTGATCACCTGTGCAGAGATCGCCCAGAGCAGGGTTGCGATCACCGCAAACGCATAATCCGGCAAGGCCTGAGTGGATGCCATCGTGTCAGGCCAGACCAAACTGAAGCCAATGCAACAGGATCGGCAGCGAAACCCCCAGAATGCGGAGTGCGATAGGCAGGGCGCTATGCTGGGTGAGACCATGACGGAGCCCGTTGGAAATCTTGGCCGAAACGAGGTCACGTTCCGCCTCTTCGAAAGCGGCCCTGGCCTCGGCCAGGATGTTCGGGTCGACTTTCGGATTCTCCTGACAGAGCTTAAAATCCCGGCGTTTCTGTTCGAGCGTTACAATACGGTCGATACCCTCGCCGCTGATTCTCGGATACCAGTGATGCCAGCCGATGGCCATGACCGCGCCCGTGGCCAGCGCCCCGAGATAGGGATCACGACCGGCCATGAACGCAATCACCGCAAAAAAGAACAGGGCAAGACCAAGATATTTCGAATCTGCCGATCCGATATGAAAGAAATCCGCCATCGCACGGCTTTCCGCCGAATCGCGAGCCCCGAAGCGATTGAAGACCGAATCGAGCGTATCGACCGAGACCACCAGGAACACCATTGCGAGAAAACCCGACCCGAGGGCCATGACCGCACAAACGCGTGTCCACTCGGAAATCGCTCCATCGTCCAGAAGCACGAGGGCCTGACGAATCACCAGCATGCTGGTGGCAACAAGGATCGCCAGCATAGTGATCGACGTTCGAGACTTTTCGCGAATATCGGCAATATAGCCATCCCCGTTCTCCCCGACATCAACATGCATCCTGCGCATTGATGATGTGCACATCAACAAGGTTCGCAAACTTCTGACCTTGAGTGCGGGGGTCAGGAAATAGAGGATCCAGAACGCCACAAAAAAACAGAAATAGCAGAAGAAGACAAAACCCGAGGACTCAACTCCCCCGGCAAGGCCCGCCACCAGAGAATGCTCGGACGGCATAAGGACCGCAAACAGGGCCAGCAGGGGAAACAGAACCAGGATGGTCATGGCCAGAAGGTAAGGGAACGCCGGATTCAGGCGATTGTAGCCGTCAATCGCCTGCCTGAGCGAGGATGATCCCTCTTCCGCCATCACACGTCCTTGGGGCCGATCAGATGCACATCGCGTTGCGGGAAGGGAATCGTCAGCCCGGCGGTCTCGATCGCCCGCTTGATGTTGCGGTTCAGATCGAACAGAACCGGCCAGTAATCGCCAGCCTGAACCCAGCCCCGCAAGCTGATGATCACCGCGCTGTCGTCGAGCGCCGACACCATGGCCTGCGGCGCGGGATCGTTCAGGATGCGGGATTCCCCCTTCAGCGTGGCCAGGGCCACCTCCAGCGCCTTGTCGGTATCGTCGCCATAGGCCACCCCCACCGCGACATCCACCCGGCGGGTCGGATTGCGGGAAAAGTTCCGGATCGATCCGTTGAGAAGGGTGCTGTTGGGCACATGAATGAAGATGCCGTCCGCGGTGCGAAGCCGGGTGGCGAAAAGGCCGATTTCCTCCACACTGCCGGCGATTCCCCCGGCATCGATGAACTCGCCGATACGGAACGGACGCAGGAACAGCAGCATCAGCCCCGCCGCGAGGTTGGAAAGCGTGCCCTGAAGGGCAAGGCCGATGGCCAGACCGGCCACACCAAGGGCGGCGATGATGCTTGCCGTCTGCACACCGAAACGGCCCAGCACGGCGATCACCACGAAGATCAGGATCGCATAGCGCACGACATTGGCAATGAACGGCTTGAAGGTGTCATCCAGACGCGGGCTCTGATCAAGCACCCGCCGCGTCGCCCGCTGCGCCCAGCCGGCCAGCATGTAGCCGGCCACCAGAATGACAATCGCCGCCGCCAGATCGGCGCCGGCGGAAATCCCCAGTTCCATCAGGCTGTCCCACCAGCCCTCAGCTTCTCTTTCCATCGCTTTCCCCCTCGATCATGGCAGAGACACGGTCATGATACGGTCATGGCATGAGACATGGCACAACCGCCGCCCTGCGATCTGCGCCGCGACCATGGCGCATATTCCCGATCCGCACAAGATGCACCAGCGCCCCCCACAAGACGCGCCCGGGCCGTATCGGCCACCGGTTCGCCCCCCGCATGTTCCGTCTTGCCGCATGTTCAGCCTTGCCGCATGGGCGATGGTGGTGGCATCCTTCAAGGGCCCGGTCGAAGGCAGGGGGCCATCGGCCCGGACAAAAGGGGCCACGGGCCCGGAAAAGGGAGGTTTCCGATGATTGCGCAGAACTCCATCACATTCCTGATCCTGGCGGGAATCGCCATTGTTGCCGCCGCGATCCTTCACTACGGATTCAAGTATTACGTGAAGGATGATTGCTGGTCGTTCCTGTCGAAATGCGTCGTCGGATGGTTCGGGGCATGGCTCGGCACGCCGGTGGCAGGCGCCTGGTTCGACGGGATGAACTACATGAATGTCTATTTCATCCCGGCCGCCATCGGCGCCTTCGGGGCGATCATCGTCGCCGTCGACGTGGCAAGGATGTTCGGCGCAAGGGACAAGTAGCGCCTTCGGCTGTCGCGGCGGCGTATCGGCCTGTCCCGGTCGATCCTTTCCGGTCGATCCTTTACGGGCCAGCCTTTTCCGGGCCGGGATTTCCATGGCCCGGACATGAAACAGGGCGCCACAACCGTGGCGCCCTGCTGCTTCCGTGGCGGCCCCGCTCAGGTGTCGAGAAAACTGCGCAACAGGCGCGAGCGTGACGGATGCTTGAGCTTCCGCAACGCCTTGGCTTCGATCTGGCGAATCCGCTCGCGGGTGACCGAAAACTGCTGGCCGACCTCTTCCAGGGTGTGGTCGGTATTCATGCCGATCCCGAAACGCATCCGCAGGACACGTTCCTCACGCGGGGTCAGCGAGGCGAGAACCTGGGTTGTCGTCTCGCGCAGATTCGACTGGATCGCCGCCTCAACCGGAAGGACCGCGTTCTTGTCCTCGATGAAATCGCCGAGATGGCTGTCTTCCTCGTCGCCAATGGGGGTTTCGAGGCTGATCGGCTCCTTGGCGATCTTCAGAACCTTGCGCACCTTTTCCAGCGGCATGGCCAGACGTTCGGCAAGCTCTTCCGGCGTGGCTTCGCGGCCATATTCATGCAGCATCTGCCGCGAGGTACGCACCAGCTTGTTGATCGTCTCGATCATGTGCACCGGAATCCGGATGGTGCGCGCCTGATCGGCGATGGAGCGGGTGATCGCCTGTCGAATCCACCATGTGGCATAGGTCGAGAACTTGTAACCGCGCCGGTACTCGAACTTGTCCACCGCCTTCATCAGCCCGATATTGCCCTCCTGGATCAGATCCAGAAACTGAAGGCCGCGATTGGTGTATTTCTTGGCGATGGAGATCACGAGGCGAAGATTGGCCTCGACCATCTCCTTCTTGGCGCGGGCGGCTTCGCGTTCGCCACGCTGAACCCGATGCACGATCCTCTTGAATTCGGTGATGTCCAGCATCGCCTTTTCGGCGATGGACGCGATTTCCTGACGGAAGTCCCGGATCGCGTCGCGATGCTCGGTGGCAAAGGCCTTCCACTTCGGATCCTTCAGGCGGGAAACACGGCGCAGCCAGTTGGGATCGATTTCCGAACCGGTATAACGCTCGATGAAATCCTCGCGCGAAATCCTGCCCTTGAGCGCCAGACGCAACAGCCGGCCTTCGAAATGGACGAGCCGCATGTTCAGGCCGTAAAGCTCGTCCATCAGCCGTTCGATCCGCGGGGTGTTGAGCCGCACCCCCTTCATCAGCTCCACAAGTTCGCGATTGGCGGCCTCATAGCGCTTCTCGGAAGCGGCGGGGAACGGCTCGCCCCCGCGCGCCGCGTTCAGACGCTTGTCCTGAAGCGCCTTCATCCGCTTGTAGGTCCGGGCGATCCTGTCGAGGGTATTCAGAACCTCGGGCTTCAGATGAGCCTCAAGCGCCGAGAGC
>JBJHAU010000034.1:0-12929 GCA_050480665.1 Alphaproteobacteria bacterium
GTCTTCCCATGGCCTTCGATGACAAAGCCAGGGACGTGGCCGGGCCACATGCCCAACTGATCCCGATTCCCGGCCTGATCCCGATTCAATGAAACCGGGGCTGGCGGCGATCGCTGTTCCGTTCGGAGGAGATCACCGTCACGGCAAGTTTCTCGCCATTGCGAAACAGGTCGAAGGGAATGGCGACCCCGGCCTCGCCGCGGGCCCAGATGCTTCGGAACAATGCGGCGAGGCTGTCCACCGGTTCGCCCCCCACCCCGATCACCACATCCCCGACGCGAATATCACCCCCTTGGGCAGGCCCGCCTTCGGTCAGGCTGATCACGACAAGGTTCTCGCCGAATTCGGAAACCTGCATCCCGACCCAGGGCCTTGGGGGGCGGCGCACCCGGCCGAAACGGATCAGATCATCGATCACCGGGGGAAGCAGATCGATGGGAATCACCATCGTGCAATCACCGGAAGGGCCGCTGCCCGGCGCCTCGCGCTGGACCAGAAGCGAGCCGATCCCGACGAGGCCGCCATGGCCGGCAATCAGCGCGGCGCCGGCCCAATGAGGATGGGCCGGGCTGATGAAGATGGCCTCATCCAGCAGATATTCCCAGTATCCGGCGAATTCCTGACGCGCGGCAATCCGGGCATCCCCGGCGTGATCGAGCCCCCCGGCCGCCGCAATCACGACCCGTTCGCCAACGTGCAGATCACCGGATCGGCCAAGCCTGAGGAAAGGGCTGTCCAGGGGTTCCAGCGCCCGCAGAAGAGCAATCCCGGACTCGGTATCCCGCCCCACGACCTCGGCCGGGCTCGCCTTGCCATTGCCGGCGACCAGCCACACCGTTTCCGCATCGGTCACCAGATAGCCGACGGTCGCGACAAGACCTTCCGCAGAAATCAGGCAGCCGCTGCCGATTCGTTCGGAACCGAGGCGGCGGGCGCTTTCAGCAGTTTCGGGAACATGCGCCTGAACGATCACCACCGCAGACAGGGCATCGTTGAGGTCGAAACGGTAATTCCCCGGATCGGGCACGGGAAGGGTCATGGTCAGACCTTGGCGTTGCCCCGCATCCGGAGCAGAGTCCGGACACATGGCGTTCAGGAAGCCGCAGGCCCCGGCCAGGGTCGAGGACCGCGGAGGTGAGCGGAGGGTCATGGTAGTCTCAATCCGGATACCCTGCCAAGTCGGCTCTTGCCGGTTCTGCGACAAGCCATTACCCTCAAGGGCTCGAAACAGGGAATCTGCTGCCCTGAAATGACATCGGGAAATCCTGGAATGACATCGGGAAATCCTGGAATGACATCGGGGAAATGAGGAGAACGACCATGGCCTATGCCCTTGATGATTTCTGCCGGGACTGCCATGACATCCTGACCCGGGATGCCACGCCGGAAGGCCGGGAGAGGTTGCGCCGCAAGCTGGAACAGCTTCTGGCCAATGCAGCGTTCATTGCCGAAACCTTCCACGAGGACGATCCCGCAGGCAAGCGTCGCCTGTACCACGATCCGGAAACGGGGGTGCAGGTTCTGGCCCATGTGCAGAAAGCCGGCAAGAAGGGGGCGCCGCATAGTCACGGAACGTCCTGGGCGATCTATGGCAATGCAACCGGCACCACCCGCATCAGCCTGTGGCGCCGGGAGAACCCTGCCGAAGAGGATCATGCGGAACTGGTGCTTGAGGAGACGCATACCATCGCTCCCGGCCAGGCGAGAACCTACGAGATCGGGGCGATCCATTCGACGGAACATCCGGAACCCGCATGGGTGATCCGGGTCACCGGGGCCGATCTTGATACCCTGCCCCGCTATCACTTCAATCCGAAGCGCGACAGAATCCTGACCGAGGCCTGATGCCCCGCGCCGGCGTTCGGACCGCATCGGACCAATCCTCCCGGACTTTCCGGGAAGCGTTGGCAGTCTGAATACGTTTGCGGTCAAGTGTTCGGTCGAAAGGAGCGCGCCGTCATGCCAGCCAGTCCAGAAGCCCGGGACACGACTCCGTCGGGTTTCGATATTCCCCCGATCCAGAGCATTTCCGGCGAGGCTCCGTGGCGCTGGCTGCGGGCAGGATGGCGCGACCTGACCCGCCACCCTTTTCTCAGCCTTGGCTACGGCTTGTTCTTCACTGTGGCGCTCTGGGTTCTGGCGGCCATTCTGATCGCCGCCGATCGTCTTTTCCTTCTGCTTCCTCTGGCTCTCGGCCTTGTCTTCATGGGGCCGCTGCTCGCCGTTGGCCTTCACGAAATCAGCCGACGGGCAGAGGCCGGGCTTCCCGTAACCCTGTGGACGATTGCCCTGGTACGCACCAGGGCGCCTCTTCAGATCGCCTTCATGGGTCTTGCCCTTGTCCTCTTCATGCTGGCATGGATCCGCATTGCGACCCTTCTGTTCGCCTTGTTTTTCGGCGCCGTTGATGCCCCCCTCGCCGAAGCGATCGTGACCCTGCACGGGTTGATCTTTCTTGCCCTGGGAACAACGATAGGGGCGGGACTTGCTTTCGCCGTCTTCTGCTTCAGCGCCATCACCATTCCCCGTCTGATGGTCCGCGATATCGATGTGATTTCGGCCATCGCCACTTCGGTCAACGCCGTTCGCACCAATTTCTGGCCCATGCTGCTCTGGGCATGGCTGATCGGCATTCTGACCGCCTTCGGGGTGGTCACGCTGACGGTCGGGCTGATCGTGATCTTTCCTCTTCTCGGTCACGCCACCTGGCACAGCTACCGGGATCTGGTCCCGGACAGGATCGACGAATCCTTCTGATTTTCCTTCCCGTCCGTCCGTTCCGGAAGCGGGTGCCGTGGCGGCAGGGGCCTGTCCTCCTCGAACAGGATGCGCTGGGCCGCGCCTTCCATATCCTCGAACTGGTTCCGCCGCAGGGCCCAGAGGAAAGCGGCAAGGCCCAGCCCTCCGAGAAGGAGCGCTGCCGGAATGAGGAACACCAGAACCTGCATCAGCCTGCCTCGCGCCAGGGATGGCCGCCGGCCAGTCGAAGCGCATTGGCGATGACCATCAGAGAAGACAGCGACATGGCCACCGCCGCAATCAGCGGCGTGACATGGCCAAGAACCGCGAGCGGCACCGCCACCAGATTGTAGAGCAGGGCCAGGGTGATGTTTCCGGCGGCGATCGCCTGCGCCCTGCGGGCGACTCTCCAGGCTTCCGCCACCGGGGCCAGACTCTCTCCCTGAAACACGAAATCGGCCGCCGCCTGGGTGATGTCGGCCGCATGGGCCGGAGAGGCGGAAACAGACGCGGCGGACAGGGCGGGCGCATCATTCAGGCCATCGCCGATCATCAGCACCCGCCGCCCGGCCCGTTCCAGGGATTCCAGCCGGGCGATCTTCTCGGCCGGGGCGCATTCGGAACGCCAGGAATCGAGCCCCGCAGCGCGGGCGGCCAGGGCCACGGCCTCTTCCCGGTCTCCGGAAAGAAGTTCCACCGGCATGCCGGCCCTGGCAAACGCGCCAAGGGTCAGGGATGCATCGTCCTTCAGGGTTTCCTCGAAGCGGAAGCGAACCGGGCTCTGGCCCGGACGGCTCAGCCACAGCTCTGGCCCCGGCGGGCCAGCGGTGATGGCCCCGACCTCTTCGAGATCGCCGATCTGTCCCTCAGGGATCGCCCAGCCGCGCCGGCCAAGCCTTGCCCATCCTCCTTCCACCGGAACGGCAAGCCCGGCGCCGGGAATCTCTTCCACCCCGGCAAGAAGGGGGACTTCGGCACAGGCGCGGCTCAGAGCCCGGCACAACGGATGGCGGCTTGCCCCGGCCATCCCTGATGCCAGGGACAGGGCCTCCCGTTCATGCTCGTCGAGCGCGGCAAGGGCAGGTTCGCTGCGGGTCAGGGTGCCGGTCTTGTCGATGACGACATGATCGATGGCGGCGAGCCGCTCCAGAGCATCCTGAGACTTGACGATGATCCCCCGGCGCAGAAGACGTCCCACCGCCACGACCTGCACCACCGGCACCGCCAGCCCCAGCGCACAAGGGCAGGTGATGATCAGCACGGCAACCGCGATCATCAGCGCCTCGGGCCAGGCCAGCCCCAGAAGCCCCCACCAGGCCAGGAAGGTCAGCAGGGCCGCCAGATGCACCACCGGCGCATACCAGCGCACGGTGCGCTGGGCAAGGGTCACGAAGCGGGAACGCGACTGGCTCGCGGCCTCGGCAAGGCGGGCGATATCGGCAAGAACCGTCTGCTCACCGGCGGCCGAGACCAGGACTGTCAACGGTTGCGAACGGTTCAGCGTGCCGGCCAGAACCGGGGTTCCCGGGGCGACGGAAACCGGCAGGCTTTCGCCGGTCAGAAGCGAGGCATCGATCTCGGAGCGGCCTTCCACCACATTGCCATCCGCCGGAATGCGGCAGCCGGGCGCCACCAGAAGACGCATGCCCGGACGAATCTCGTCCACCGACAGGGTTCGGCGGGTTCCATCGGCAGCGAGGCACACCGCATCGATCCCCCTCAGAACCATCAGATTCTCGCCCATCGCCATGGCCCGCGCGCGCGCGCCCTGATCCAGAACCCGCCCGACCAGAAGAAAGAACAGCAGCATGATGGCCGCTTCGAAATACACATGCAGTTCGCCGTGGATGGTGGCGAACAGGCTGACTCCAAGGGTCAGGACCACCGCAACGGTGATGGGCAGGTCCATCACCATCTGTCCGCGACGCAAACCGGCAAGGGCATTGCGGGCGAAGGGCCGGAGTCCATAGGCGGCAGCCGGCAGCACGATCAGGGCGGAAATCCAGTGGAACAGATCGCGGGTCAGGGCATCCATGTCGCTCACCGCCCCGGCCCAGACGGATACCGAAAGCAGCATGACATTGGCAGAGGCAAACCCGGTGACGCCAAGAGCCAGCAGAAGACGCCTGCGCTCCTCGCGATCAGCCCCGGGTTCTCTCGGCATGGCGAAGGGAACCGCCGAAAACCCCAGCGCCCGAAGGCGCTCGATAAAGTCTCCGGCACGCGCCGCGCCCCCCTGCCATGTCAGGGAAAGCCGACGTGTGGTGAAGTTGACCCGCGCTTCCCGAACTTCCGGAAGGCGCCCGAGTTCCCGTTCGATCCGTTCCACACATCCGGCACAGCGGATGCCCTCCACCAGAAGGGCGAGGGTGAGAAGGCCGCCCCCTGCCTTCTGCACGAACGGCGTGGGATCGGGAAGGGGTTCATCCCCGCGCGATCCGTTCACGGCGGTCTCCGGCATGGCGAGGGAAGGCGAGGCCGGGGCCGGCATCAGGGCACCACCAGGCGGTCGACATGCACGAAATCGGGCCCCGCCTCGCGTCGGATGCGAACGGTAAGATGCCACGCACCGCCAGCAAGATCGGGAAGCTCGACAAGATAGCGGCCGCCCTCTGGCTCGGTGGCTGCGATCACCCGGTCGGCACGATCATGCACCGGGCGACGCAATTCAAGACGCACATCGCGCCCGGCAAGAGGAGCACCCGCCCCGTCAACAACAGCGATCACGATTCTGGCCGCGCCGGCGGGATCTTCGAGATACTCGAACCCCGCACGCCAACCGAGGGCGGCAACGGTTTCGGCCTCGGCCAGAAGCCGGTTGTAGGCCTGCCCGTCGCGATAGGCGCTTTGTGTCTCGACCCCCGGATAGGTGCGCATCGCCATCCAGAAAAAGAGCCCGTTGACCGTGAAGATCACGCCGAAGAAAAGCATCAGCATGAACAGCACATCGCGACCGCGAAGCGGCCTGCTGCCCGGCCACGGGAAACGGCGCATCATCGTCCCGGCCCCTGAAAGCGGGTTTCGAAACCGGCGGTCTCGCCGCTTTCCCGATCGGTCAGAACGAAGCGGAAGGGCAGGGTCGATGCCTCGGCGGCGGTCTCGGGCGGCACGGTGACAAAGACGCGGTAACTGCGCATCTGGTTGGCTGGCGCGGACACCGGCGGATCCTCCACCCCCTCGCCCCCCACGATGGAGATCTGCGCCGCCTCCAGCCCGTCGAGGGCGAGGCTGTAGATACGGGCCTCATGCCGCTTGTTCATGACCCGCACCGTATAGCCGTTGCGAAGGCTTCCATCGGAAAGGCGGACATAGAGAGGATTGCGGTCGGCCTCCACCGAAACTTCCAGCGGGGAACGCTGGACCAGGGCAGCCAGCATGACAAGGCCAACCACAAGGATGGCGGCGAGATAGACGAGAATCCGCGGCCTGAACAGAAGACGCCAGAGGTCGGGCCGTCGCGGCGCCTTCCCTGCCCTTTCCACACCGGCCAGGGTGTCGTAGCCGATCAGGTTTCGCGGGCGGTCGACCTTGTCCATCACGCTGTTGCAGGCATCGATGCACAGGGCGCAGGAAATGCATTCCATCTGAAGCCCGTCGCGAATGTCGATCCCCATGGGGCAGACGGCAACACACTGGTTGCAGTCGACGCAATCGCCCCGTCCTTCCCATGACATGCCCTTCTTGTGGCGCCCGCGCGGCTCGCCACGCTGGCTGTGGTAGCTTACGATCAGACTGTCCTCGTCTTGCAGCCCTCCCTGGATCCGTGGCCAGGGGCACATGTAGATGCAGACCTGCTCGCGGGCGATGGCCCCAAGAAGGTAGGTGGTGGCGGTCAGGATCGCGATGGCGATATAGGCGGCATTGGGCGCGCTGAACCGGGCCAGATCGGCGGCAAGGCCCGGAGCGTCGGCGAAATAGAACACCCAGGCCCCGCCGGTGGCGAGGGCGATCAGCACCCAGATCACATGCTTGATCCCCTTCAGGGCCAGGGTCTCTGCCGAGAGGGGCGAGGCATCGCGCCGCATCCGCTTGTTGCGATCGCCCTCGATCAGCCGCTCGACGGCGATGAACAGATCCGACCAGACGGTTTGCGGGCAGGTGTAACCGCACCAGACCCGCCCGGCCAGGGCGGTGACAAGAAACAGGATCAGCGCGGCAAGGATCAGGAGACCGGTCAGATAGTAGATCTCGTCGGGCCATATCTCGATGAAGAAAAAGAAGAAGCGACGGCCGGGAAGATCGATCAGGATCGCCTGATCAGGCATATGCGGCCCGCGATCCCAGCGCAGCCAGGGCGCCCCGTAATAGAGGCCAAGGGTTGCCGCCATGATCAGCCATTTCAGGCGGCGGAACGTCCCTTCAACCTGTTTGGGGTAGACCTTGACTCGACTGGCATAAAGCGCCCGGGTCTCTTCCCGGTTCACGGCCTCGGCCTCGATCCGGGGAATGATCTCGGCCCCGTCCGGCTCTGCCTGTCCTGTCTGCATCGTCACCATCCGCTTTCCGGCAGACCGGGCCTGCCCGGTGCGGCGGAACCCGCCCGGGCTTGTCGGCCTGCGCCTTCCGGCAACGCCCTACTGCCCTCCGCCGAGGGTATGGACATAGATCGCAAGCAGCTTGATCGTCGCCGGATCGAGCCGATGTTCCCAGGCCGGCATCATGCCGGCCCGGCCGTTCACAAGGCTTTCCCGCAGCGACGCCCGATCCCCCCCGTAAAGCCACAGGCCGTTGGTCAGATCGGGCGCGCCGAACTCGGGATTTCCCCTGGCATCGTCACCATGGCAGGCGGCGCAGGCTTCGGCATAGAGCGGGGCTGCGGATTCGGCCATGGCCTGATCGTGGGTATCTCCGGACAGGGCCCGAAGGTATTCGACAAGTCGATCGATCTCGTCGCTGTCCAGCAAACCGTCGCGGCCGAAGGCCGGCATGTCGCCGAACAGGGTTTCCGGATGATCGGAACGGATCCCGACGCGGATTGTGGTGATGATGTCGTCCAGGGTTCCCCCCCAGAGCCAGGCATCGTCGTTCAGATTCGGAAAGCCGGGCCCACCCTCGGCCCCGGCACCATGGCATTGCATGCAGTTCACGGCATAGGCGGAACGACCGGCGGCGAGGGAAAAGGCCAGCAGTTCGGGATCGGCCCGAATGTCATCGAGGGTCGCAGCCTCGATGCGGGCGATCATCGGCGCCCGGCGCCCTTCCGCCCTTTCGATCCGGTCGGCGACCACGGCCCGCTGCGAATACCCCAGAAGACCCTTGGTATGCCCATGCACCAGCGGCCATGCAGGCATCAGGATCCAGTAGCCGATGGCCCAGAGGATACAGGCATAGAAGGTCCACAGCCACCAGCGCGGCAGGGGCTTGTCGTACTCTTCGATCCCGTCCCAGGAATGGCCCGTGGTGGTGGCTTCGCCAGCCCCATCCGCGGCCGGAGTTCTGGTCCCGGAAGCGGTCTCGGGCTCGGCCCCGGGCATGATCCTGGATCTGTCCTCTTCAGTCACGGCGCACCTTCCGGTCTTCGGGTGACCCGTCATCCTCGAACGGAATCCGCGAGGCCTTGTCGAACCGGGCACGGTTGCGCGGCCAGAAGGCATAGACAAGAACCGCCGCGAACAGCAGCATCATGTAGATCAACCCGGCGGAACCCGCAAACCCTGCAACCTGTTCGTATGCCATGGTTTCTCCTAGCGCAGGTTCTCTTCGGGTCTGTATTCCGTGAAATCGACGAGCGTACCCAGCATCTGAAGATAGGCGATCATGGCATCCATCTCGGTCAAGGCGGGCTGGCCATCGAAGTTGCGAACCTGCGCCCCGGGATATCGGGTCAGAAGGGCATCGGCCTCGTCGGTATCCGGCATCACCTGGGCCCGCAGATCCTGCTCGGCATGAGCGATCATCTCGTCGGTGTAGGGAACACCCAGCCGCCGCAGGGCCCGCAGATGATCGGCGATATCCGAACCATCCACCCGGCGATCGGCGAAGAAGCCGTAGGAGGGCATCACCGATCCCGGAACCACCGCGCGCGGATCCTGAAAATGCAGGACATGCCAGGCATCGGAATAGCGACCGCCCACCCGCGCAAGATCGGGGCCCGTACGCTTCGAGCCCCACTGGAAGGGATGATCGTACATGCTCTCCGCAGCCAGACTGTAATGTCCGTAGCGTTCCACCTCGTCGCGCAAGGCCCGGACCATCTGGCTGTGACAGGCATAGCAGCCTTCACGGATGTAGATGTTGCGCCCGACCAGTTCCAGAGGCGTGTAGGGGCGCATCCCCTTGACCTTCTCCACCGTGCTTTTCAGATAGAACAGCGGAACGATCTCGATCAGCCCGCCGATCGAGACGACCACAAGGACAAGAACCAGCAGCAGCATGCTGGACTTCTCGACAAGGGCGTGGCGAAAGCGGAACAGCATCAGCCTGCCTCAGGTGCCGGCCGGGGCCGCGGCCCGGGCTTTGATCGGGGCTTCGATCGGGGCTTCGATCGGGGCGACATCGCGAACGGTGCGCCACAGGTTGTAGATCATGATCACGAAACCGGCGAAGAACAGGATCCCGCCCAGGGCCCGGATCACGTAGAAGGGATGCATCGCCACCACCGTCTCGGCGAAGGAATAGACAAGGAAGCCGCGTTCGTCATAGGCGCGCCACATCAGCCCCTGCATGATCCCGGAGACCCACATCGCCGTGATGTAGAGAACGATCCCGAGAGAGGCGATCCAGAAATGCCAGGCCGCAAGCCGCAGCGAATACAGGCCCTGGCGACCCCAGAGCTGGGGCACCAGATGATACAATGCCCCGAAGGTGACATAGGCGACCCAGCCAAGGGCGCCGGAATGAACATGGCCCACGGTCCAGTCCGTATAGTGGCTGAGCGCGTTCACCGCCTTGATCGACATCAGCGGCCCTTCGAAGGTCGCCATGCCGTAAAAGGCCAGGGAAACCACCAGGAAACGGATCACCGGATCGGTGCGAAGCTTGTCCCAGGCCCCGGAAAGAGTCATCAGGCCGTTGATCATCCCGCCCCATGACGGCATCCACAGCATGATGGAGAAGGTCATCCCCAGGGTCTGCGCCCAGTCCGGCAGCGCCGTGTAGTGCAGATGATGCGGGCCGGCCCAGATGTAGAGGAAGATCAGCGACCAGAAATGGATGATCGAAAGCCGGTAACTGTAGATCGGCCGCTCCGCCCGCTTGGGAACGAAGTAATACATCATGCCCAGGAATCCGGCGGTCAGGAAAAAGCCGACGGCATTGTGGCCGTACCACCACTGAATCATGGCATCCTGTACGCCGGAGAACATCGAATAGCTCTTGGTGCCGAACAGGGAAACCGGCATCGCCAGGTTGTTCACGACATGCAGCATCGCCACGGTAACGATGAAGGCCAGATAGAACCAGTTGGCGACATAGATATGGCTTTCCCGGCGACGGCGCAGGGTTTCCATGAACACGCCGAGATAGATGACCCAGACCACGGTGAGAAGAATGTCCAGATACCATTCGGGCTCGGCATATTCCCGCGACTGGGTGACGCCAAGCACATAGCCGCTGGCCGCAAGGATGATGAACAGCTGATAGCCCCAGAAAACGATCCAGGGCGCGACATCGCCCGCCAGCCGGACCCGGCAGGTGCGCTGAACGACATGAAAGGATGTGGCGATCAGGGCATTGCCACCGAAGGCAAAGATCACCGCCGAGGTATGGACGGGGCGAAGCCGGCCGAAAGTTGTCCATGGCAGGTCGAGATTGAGCAGCGGATAGGCAAGCTGGAGCGCGATCACGATCCCGACCAGAAAGCCGACAGCGCCCCAGAAGACGGTGGCGATCACCCCGGCGCGCACGATGGCATCGTTGTAGGTTTCGCCCTCATCGGCGCGAGGAACAAGATCCGAACGGGCCGGCGGATTGAAGCGCCAGCCGATCAGCGCAAAGATTCCGAGCACACAGGCCCCGGTAAAGATCCAGGCATGGAAGGCCATGGCCGCATCGGCGGCACCGGCGATCAGAAGAAGTCCGAGAAGACCACCAGCGGCCAGAAGCCCGAACCAGAAGACATCGGCAAGCCTGCTTGCCGGCTGGGGAGAGAAAGCCATGTTGCGCCCATCCGTCCTGCTTCCGGTCATACTAGCATACCTGCCACACGAAGCCACATGAACGGCCGATCATTCGGGCAACCCTGTCATGCAGGATTGTCATCCGGCCCGTTTTTCTCCTACATCTCTGGCGGCCTTGCGGCCACAGAGGCACTCGGCACAGGAAGCGATCATGCAGAATGGCAGGAAGGAAGAACGTTCGGGACAGGGCGGAGAAACCGGAGGCGTGTCCGGTCTTGCAGCCCACTACCGGCTTCCCGTACTGACCACGGGCAAGCCGACCGGGCTTGCCCGGATTCCCGAGACCGGCCCTGACGACAGCCCATCCCATGCCCTTGCCGAAGGCCAGGAAGGGCTGGCGGTTGCCCTGGCCCATGGCTATGCACGCACGACCGGCCGCCCCATGGCCGTGGCGGCCCCCGGCGGGGCCGGGCTTTACGCGGCGGATGAAGCCCTGTATCGCGCCGCAGCCGACCGCTGCCCCGTGCTGCTGATCGGCCTTCCGGGAACGGGCGGGCGGGCGAGCCTTCCCCTTTCCGGTTCTTCGGGTTCCGGGCCCGGGCCGGTCGTGAAATGGCGAGGCCTGGCGGCAGCGGGCGAGGATGTCTCGTCGCGATTCGCACAGGCCTATTCGATCATGATGACCGAACCCCAGGGGCCGGTCTGTCTCGACCTTGAACAGATCGACCCCTGCACCCTCGAGACAGCCACGCCGCCGCCGGCCGGCGCGGTGAAGATGCCCCCAAGAATCGCCGCCGACCGGGAAATGATCGCCGATGCCGCTCACGCCCTGGTCAGTGCCGAGGCCCCGACCCTTCTCGTCGGCCATGCGGCACGGGCGCCGATCGGCTATCTGCCGATCGTGGAACTGGCCGAGATCCTCGGTGCGGCTGTTTTCGACCAGCGGCTCCGGCTTGGCTTTCCCAACCGGCATCCGCTGAACCTGACAGGTGATCGGCAGGGATTTGCCGACAGCGATCTGGTTCTGGCGCTGGATGTCTGGGACTGGACGCAGGGCCCGCTCGCCGGCAACCCTGCCCGTTCAAGACCGGAAACGGGAACGGGAGCGCGCTGGATTGATCTCGGCTTTACCGATCTCGGAAGCGGCGAAGGCCCCGCCCCGGCCCGGCCTCACCGGGACTGGGATCTGCGCCTTCTTGCCGATCCCGCCCATGCGATTCCCGACCTGACCATCGCCTGCAAGAGCAGGGTCTTCTTCGATCCCCGGTTGAAGGCTCGTATCCAGGATCGCAAACAGGCCCTTGCCCGGCGCCATGAGGCGCAATGGACCGCATGGCAGAGGGAGGCAGAGGCGCGGAGGGATGAACGGCCGATGCATCGCTCCCGCCTGGCCAATGCCCTGTGTGGGGAACTGCGCGAGATGGACTGGGTGCTGGGCCCGCACAGCCTGGATGGCTGGGCCTTCAGGCTCTGGAACTTCGACAGGCCTTATCGCCATGCTGGCTGCCCTTCCCATGGGCAAGGATTCGGTCTGTCGCTGGGAATCGCCCTTGCGCATCGGTCAACCGGCAAGCAGGTCATCGATTTCCGCTCTTCCCCGGAACTCGTCTCCGCGCTGGGGGCGTTCCCTCTCGCTGCAAGGTGGCGATTGCCGATCCTGGTCATCGCCTTGCGGGAAGATGGCGAAGGGGATGCGTCAGGAAACGGCGGCCCGGACCTCGCGGCGCTCGCCCGCAACCTCGGCTGGCATGGGGAAGGCGTCATCGAAGATCCGAAGGATCTCGGGCCGGCGCTGAGCCGGGCCCGCCATGCCCTGGCGCAAGGGAAACCGGCCCTGATCGAAGTTCTGGTCGGGCCGGGTGGCGAGCGCGATTCCGAGCACGGTTCCGGGGCCGGGGACACGGATTTCTGACCGCCAGCGCCTTGCGGGCGGGGAAGGCGGGGGCGGCAGGCCTTGAACCGGACGCCATCGAACCGGACGCCATGGCAAAACCGGGGCAAAACCGGGAGCAGGACAGACAACACCGGGACCACGGCAAGCGGCCCCGGTGTTGTTTTATCGCTGTTCCGCGACTGATCCGTTGGCTCGGATCAAGGCGCCGGGCCTGATGCGGACAAGGCCGCATGGCCCGG